>CAURFY010000075.1:0-9150 GCA_963524115.1 uncultured Bacillus sp. | reverse complement strand
CATTATATTCAAATTCGTTCTAAAAACCAAAAATCCTTCTTTTGGTTATGATTTATGTCACACTGATTTCTGTTTTAATATATACAATTTAATCTCAAATTGGTAAATTGCATTTTTCAACTCTTCATAGGGTGGGACTAAAGGGCATAAATATAAGTAAACACACCAACTAGTGACCAACAATAAAGGAGTGGTTTTTTTGAATGGTGTAATTTTTTGTCTGTTTGCAATCAGTGTGATATTGCTTTTGGGAATGTTCCACTTCCTTTTAAAGTACCAACAATCGGGAGTATATCCCCCAAAGCAATTGTTGAGACAAAAGGCTAGTGCTCTAGGAGTAGGGGGAGTCCTTTTTTTCTTGATTGGTTTCCTATTTTATCAATTCACCTAATAATTGTGATGAAGGTAAATTCTCGACTTTTTAAATATAGGCTCTGTTAAAGCTCAATGTTGATTTTTTGCACAATGTTGATCTACGTTACAGGCGCGAGACTCCTGCGGGAGCAGCGGGACAGGTGAGACCCCGCAGGCGCTTTAGCGACGAGGAGGCTCACCGCCCGCCCCTAAGGTGCGCGAAGCGCCTGGAACGGAAATCAACATTCTAGATTAACACAGCCTAAATATAAGAAAAAGAACCCGTTATTAACGGGTTCTACAAATTGACGTATTAACTAAATGAGTGTTTTGGAACTGTAGTTCTTTTTACAATCGATGAAGCAATCGGGTATAGAACAACCATTGTAACGGTGTTGAATGCTGCAGCCGGAAGAACCACTGCTACAAATAAGGCAACAAATGGACCTGGAAGACCAACGATCAGACTTGCTGACCCAAGGAAAACAAAACCAGAAACGATTGTACCAACAGCCGTTAACACAGCAATGCTAATAATTGAATTTTTAAATTTAGCAACTGCCAAAAATAACCCGAAAACAACAAATGATGTAATTACTTTATCAATAATGTTTGGAAATAGTCCGCCAGGAAATGTGGTTGTTAAACCAGAAATGATGCCAGTAACTAGCCCTAATAAAAGGACACTTTTTCTGTCAGGGAATAAGAAAATCCCTAAAAACATCATTGTTAACATCATATCAGGCTTCATACCTAGAAAAAATCCGGGGATTACGGTGTGTAATACAGCACCAATTCCAACTAATAATGATAAAGCAACCAGGTTTTTCGTATTCAATTCTCATCTCTCCTCAACTTTTCTCAACTAATTTGGTTTAAAACTCTTCCTACAGTGCACTCATTGCCTGCAGCGAAAAGCTTTAAGCTATTATAGCATACTATCATAAAAAGGATAGTATAAAATACCTATTCGAATTTTTCTTGAAATGACTTCATAAATTCAGCTAATTTCACAACGTGGTCTAATGGCACAGCGTTATAAATGGATGCACGGCAACCACCGACTGAACGGTGACCTGCTAGTCCGACAAAGCCAAGTTCTTTTGCTTGCGCTAGGAAAGCAGTTGTAGCTTCTTCTGTTCCAAGGGTAAAAGTAACGTTCATCAGAGAACGACTATCCGGGGTAGCATGACCACTATAAAAACCGTTGCTTCCGTCGATCACATCGTACAGAACTTTTGCCTTTTCTTCGTTCATTTTTTCAATCTCAGCTACTCCGCCTAAAGAATCTACCCATTCTAAAACTAATGATAATAAATAGATGGCTAGAGTTGGAGGGGTGTTATAAAGCGAATTATTACCGGCATGAGTTTGATAGTTCAACATAGTCGGTAGGTCATCACTAGATTGAGCCAACAAATCCTTTCGGATAATGACTACTGTTACTCCTGAAGGACCAAGGTTTTTTTGGGCTCCAGCATAAATAAGACCAAATTTATTCACATCGATCGGTCTACATAGGATATCACTTGACATGTCAGCGATTAATGGGGCACCGACAACCTTTGGGAAATCACTCCATTGAGTTCCATAAATCGTATTATTACTTGTAATATGCAAGTAGGCTGCATTGTTGTCAAGTTTCACTGTATCCAGCTTTGGAATAGAACGATAATTGTCTTCTTTCCCAGATGCTGTAACGGCAGTTTGTCCAAGTTTTTTGGCTTCCTTAAGAGCTTTTTCAGACCAAGAGCCAGTTAATACATAATTTCCAACCTTTTCTTTTGGAAGGAGATTCATGGGGATCATGGTAAACTGCAAGCTTGCCCCACCTTGTAAAAATAGAATTTCGTAGTCATCTGAAATCGCAAGTAGCTTGCGAAGAAGCGAAATGGCTTTGTTATGAACCATTTCGTATTCTTTACTGCGATGACTTAACTCCATAACCGCCATGCCTGAATCATTAAAGTTTAACCACTCTTGTTGAGCTTTGTTTAATACGTCTAGAGGTAAAGCGGCTGGACCCGCATTGAAATTGTAGGCGCGTTTCATAAGAATTCCTCCTATATTTTTATTAATTTAGACATTTTTCATGTTCTTATCGTACCAAAAAAACAGATTATTCGTCATTAGAAAATTAAAAATGTTTTAAATTTTTTAATTGAAAGCGAATATGGCGCTATATCCTTACAAAAAATAGACCCCTTAATATTGTAAGAAGTCTAATGATAGATTATAAATGTTTACCGATGCCAGAAGCAATGTTGTACAGGTCATTGGAAGTATAATCTTCATTGTGAGTTTTCCACACAGCACCAAATCCGTCTCCTTGTCCGTATCTTGGAATTAAATGGATATGGAAATGGAACACTGATTGGCCTGCTAATTCGCCATTATTATTTACGACATTCAAGCCAATTGGATTAAATTCTTTCTTAATCGCATTCGCGATGTCGGGAACAGCCTCAAATACGTTCTTGGCGATTTCTGGAGTCAATTCGAACACATTCTCTTTATGTACTTTTGGAATGATTAAAGTGTGTCCTTTGGTTACTTGACTGATATCGAGAAAGGCAAAAACGTGTTCATTTTCGAAGACCTTTGAAGCTGGAATTTCACCATTCACAATTTTACAAAAAATACAATCACTCATATTCTACACCCTTTCCACTTTTGCATCATTTTTGTGTCTTTTCTATGATATTAACATAAATAATACCAATTCCAAAAAGAAAGACAGGATCCGCGTGGAATCCTGCCTCCTGAAGGGGGGTATTTCATTACATCGTTTAATTCAGGTTAGTTTCTGCGACAAACACCTCATTTATTTTTTTAAATGAATGATAAGTGTTCTGGAAATGGATTGATTGTTTACGTTGTTCAAGCTAACCATCCCCTAACTTTTATAAGTTTTTTAAAACGTATAAAGTCGATTGATGGAGTCTTTAACAAACACCTCATTTAAAATGTGAGTTTTAATGCACAAATATGATTTGGTGTATAGACGTAAATTTAGCACTTGTGTGCAATATAACCATCCCCTATACGGAAAAGTTCCTGATACTAACGAAGATAAATGAACGGGCCTTTAACAACCACCTCATCCGATAATGGAGATTTTAACGCCATATTGAATGTTTACCCCTTCATAAATTAGAATGTCCCAATTTTAAAAAGAATATCCTCATTTTTTTATAAAAAATTATTTAGCTCGATAAAGCTTGATAAAAGATGTTATGGAAAGGAGGTGAACTTTGGTAAAATGAACATAACACATTAGGGAAGGGCGTTTGGATATGTCTTTGCTCAAAATTCAAAACATAACGGGAGGTTATACCCGTAATCCTGTTTTAAAGGATGTTACATTTGAAGTAAAAGCTCGGGAGCTGATCGGTTTAATTGGTTTAAATGGCGCAGGTAAAAGTACTACGATTAAGCATGTAATCGGATTGATGGAACCGCAAAGTGGAGAGATTACGATAAATGGAAGTACTTTTATTAAAAATAAAGAAAATTACCGAAAACAATTTAGTTTTATTCCGGAAACGCCCATCTTATATGATGAATTGACATTGGAAGAGCATTTAAAACTAGCAGCCATGGCTTATGGTTTAGATGAGACTGCCTATAAGGAGCGCGTGGGTTTCCTGCTCGAGGAATTTCGGATGAAAAAAAGATTAAAATGGTTTCCTTCGCATTTCTCAAAAGGAATGAAGCAAAAAGTAATGATTATGTGTGCTTTTCTTGTCCAGCCTGATTTATATATAGTGGATGAGCCTTTTCTTGGTTTGGATCCGCTGGGGATTCAGTCCTTACTTGATTTAATGACAAAAATGAAGGAAAGTGGAGCGGGAATCTTGATGTCCACTCACATTTTGGCAACGGCAGAACGATATTGTGATCGGTTTATCATTTTGCACAATGGGACGGTTAAGGCCCAAGGGACATTATCGGAATTACAGGAACAATTTAGAATGCCGGGTGCAAGTCTTGATGATCTATATATTCAACTGACAAAGGAAGAGGATTATGTTTGATGAAGGCAAGTTGTGGAAAGAAAGGTTAGCTTGGACAAGCAAAGAATTATCGAGGTATCTCCGCTATATTTTTACAGGACATCTAGTTATCGTTTTCATGTTTTTGTTAGGGAGCGGGGCATATTATTATCAAGAATTCGTAAAGAAGTTGCAACCGGATTTTCCTGCTGCTTTAATTATGGCAACAATCACCGGAATTTTTTTAACATATAGTCCAATTTATACATTCTTGCTCGAGGCGGATAGAATATTTTTGCTCCCGTTAGAAAGTAAACTTTCTAGTTATTTTAAAAAATCTATCATGATTAGTTTTGTCATTCAAATTTACATACTTTTGATGATTCTTGCGCTTTTTATGCCGATGTATGTAAAAGTATATCAAGGAAGTTTTCAATCTTTTTTCATTTTCCTACTAGTGATTGCTGTGATTAAATTCTGGAATCTTCTACAAAGGTGGCAAATTCAGCATTTTGTTAATCCACAGATTCATTTGATTGATTCCCTCGTTCGTTATGGTTTGAACCTTTTGTCCTTATATTTTCTATTTACGAACGGTATTATTTGGATGGGCGGGATGATCCTCATTTTGATCATACTTTTTGGTGCATGCCGCAAACAAACGAAAGAAAAAGGGGTAAAATGGGAGTTCTTGATTGATCTTGAGGAAAAGAGGATGACCTCCTTTTATCGAATTGCCAATTTATTTACTGACGTTCCAAAATTAAAGGACAGAGTAAAACGGCGAAGATGGCTTGATTGGCTTTTGGGCTGGATTTCGTTTCACAGTGAAAATACCTATTTGTTCCTTTATATGAGATCATTTTTACGTGCAGGTGATTACTTTGGTTTGTTTGTTCGGTTAACAGTGATCGGAGGAGCAGCTCTATATTTAGTTTCGTTTGGCTATGGTCAAATCCTTTTGGTACTGCTGTTCATTTATTTGATTGGTTTTCAATTGTTACCACTTGCGAATCACCATCAAAATAAAATATGGGTTTCCTTATATCCTATAGACAACCAGTTAAAGGAAAAATCCTTTCTGAAGCTTCTATTTGTTATCCTGGTCCTCGTTAGTGTGATCCTGTCGTTTGTTTTGTTAGTGAAAGGTGATGTTGTCGTTAGCCTTGCCTCTCTAGGTTGTGGAAAAGTCTTTATTTTATAAATTTTTTTAAGTTTCATCCAAAAAAAGTTGAAGATATAAAAATCATTTCCCCCTTTAATTTTTAAAAAAAGGGGGATTTTTTTAAAATAATCTTCTTTTTCCATACGTATATGAAGGGGTGACTATTATGAATGAATATGAGTTGAAAGCTTATGATGAAGTAAAGGAATGGAAACGGAAACTTACAAAACGTTCCTCTGTGTTAAATCGAATGACTAAAAAAGCGCAAATAAAAATGAATGAGATCATCCCTGAGAAGGCTCATCAAATTATAACAGATAGTATGAAAAATTTAGTGAAAGCGACGCTGGTTGGCTCTGGTTTTACGACCAAAAAGGGAAAAACAACAGGTTTTTCTCTATCGGAAATGGATGAACAAATGAAAATCAAGCTTGAAACGTTCCGAAAAACAGCCATGCTTGAAGGAGCGGGAACTGGTGCCGGTGGATTTCTGCTCGGATTAGCAGACTTTCCTTTACTACTTTCAATTAAGATGAAATTTTTGTTTGAGGTGGCAACCATTTACGGCTTTGACACGACAAAATATGAAGAAAGGATGTTCCTCCTTTATGTTTTTCAATTGGCTTTTTCAAGTGATGATAGAAGGGTAAAAACCCTTGCCATAATTGAAAATTGGGATCTTGAAAAAGAGCGGTTAGGTGAGCTTGATTGGCGACAATTCCAACAAGAATATCGAGATTATATCGATTTTGTGAAAATGCTGCAACTTGTTCCTGGAATCGGCCTAGTTGTCGGTGCTTTAGCAAATTATCGGCTTCTAGATCAATTGGGTGAAACAGCAATGAATGCATTCAGATTAAGAGTATTGAAAAGACCTCCACTGACTTTTTAGCAGTGGGGGATTTTTCTGATGAAGGCACTTTAATTGATTTTAAAGCGGATTATTAGATAATTAGTATGATGTTTAGTAATTAAAGGGAGTTGAAAGTGAAGAAAAGAAATGGATTTAATCTTCGTACAGTAATCTTTAATTGGAATAATGGGGGAAACAGTTAGAATGAGAAAATCAAAAATTGCATTTATCATGCTACTTTTTTCAGTAGCTATAGTCTTCTTTTTTACATATAAGGTGGTAGTGAGTGAATCTCTATCTTTTGACCGAAGTGTTACTGAAGTGTTTTTTAATATTTTTCCTGAACAGACCTATTCATTTTTTAAACTAGCAACAACATTTGGTTCTAAAATTGGAATAGGGGTTGTTTCGATCAGTTTAATTCTGTGGTTATGGTTTATGAAAAAGGATTTCGCTGGGATTGTAGTGGTCGTGGTTGGAGTAGGATTAGGAAATCAACTTAATGAACTCATAAAAAATATCATTGATCGTCCAAGACCATCGCTTGAACATCTAGTGAAGGTTAATAGTTATAGTTATCCAAGTGGACATGCGATGGTTGGAATCATATTATATATGGTTGTCGCTTATTTTATCCTGAAAGAAATAAAGATGCCTTCAATTAAATGGCTAATTGGGGTATGGGTTGCTCGATTAATTTTTCTTGTTGGCGCAAGTAGAGTCGTATTACAGGTACATTTTCCTTCGGATGTATTTGGTGGATTTGCCTGGGGGTATATTTGGGTATACATGATCTTGTTTATTTATGAAGGATATTTAGCAAGGAAAAAAATAAAAATATATTAAGAGAATGAAAACTGACCTTTTTCAAAGAGGTCAGTTTTTATTTTGTGAAAAATATCTATTTATATATTTATTGGTGTATTGCTTTAAAGCGTTGAAACGACAGAAGATAGATGTCATAAAATGTTTGAAATTTTCACCCTATTTCGATAAAAAAATATTCGATTCTATGTCATAATAATTTTAAATTTCATTATATTTTAATAATTATAAAACTAGCAAACATAGGCAGGTGATAAAATGTCCTCAAATCCAATATTAGAAGTAAAGGATCTGAAGGTTTCTTTTTTCTCAAATAAGAAGTTAATACCAGCAGTCGATGATATCAGTTTTGCGATAAAAGAAGGAGAGATTCTCGGCATTGTGGGCGAATCAGGAAGTGGAAAGAGCGTGACAGCCTTAGCTACTATGGGTTTAGTCCCCATACCGCCTGGGAAGATTGAGAACGGTGAAATTCTATTTACAGGAAAAAATCTACTTACATACTCCGACAATGAAATGCGGAAAATCCGTGGAAATCAGATCTCGATGATTTTCCAAGAACCAATGACATCGTTAAATCCACTCTTTACAATTGGTGATCAAATTATTGAGGCACTGCGTTTACATACAAAAATGTCAAAAGCGGAAGCAAAAAACAAGAGTATTGAGCTTCTGAAATTAGTAGGAATACCAAGAGCTGAAGCAATTGTAGGAGAGTATCCGCATCAGCTTTCAGGAGGAATGCGTCAAAGAGTAATGATTGCGATGGCGATGGCTTGTAATCCAAGAATTTTAATTGCTGATGAGCCGACTACTGCTCTCGATGTAACGATCCAGGCGCAAATTCTTTCTTTGATGAAAGATTTAAACGGAAAAATGAATACTTCGATTATTTTAATCACCCATGATTTAGGGGTTGTTGCCGAAATTTGTGACCGCGTTCTTGTCATGTACTGTGGTCAAATTGTTGAGCAAGGTGATGTGCATACCATTTTAAAAGAACCAAAACACCCTTATACAAAAGGATTACTGAAATCTGTTCCGGATTTACTCGGTAAGAAGGATCGACTCTATAGCATTCCCGGGAATGTACCAAGACCTGGGAGCATCAAAAAAGGTTGTCCGTTTGCCCCAAGATGTGAGGAAGTGCTGGAGCGATGCCTCGAGCGATCACCAGAATTATATACAATGAAAACTGCTGGACATGAGGTCCGATGTTATTTACATAAAACGGAAGGGGGAGCCCGTGATCATGTCAGATCGACTCCTTGAAGTTAGTGGTTTAAAAAAGTACTTCCCGATAACAGGGGGTATTTTAGGACGAAAGTTAGGTGAAGTCAAAGCCGTTGATGATGTTTCTTTTTATGTGAACAGGGGAGAAACATTAGGAATTGTCGGGGAAAGTGGTTGTGGAAAGTCAACCACTGGCAGACTATTGATGCGTCTGATTGAGGCCAGCGCGGGAAAAGTGAGGTTTGAAGATCAAGAAATTACTAATATGTCAAAAAGTGAGCTAAGAAGGGTCCGCAGAGACATTCAAATGGTTTTCCAAGACCCTTACGCTTCTTTAAATCCAAGACATACAGTTGAAAAAATTTTGGAAGAGCCCCTCATTGTTCATGGAATCGGCTCAAAAGAAGAACGAAAAAAACGGGTAAAAGAGATGCTTGAGGTAGTTGGTTTAAGTAGCTATCATGCCCGAAGATATCCCCACCAATTTAGTGGGGGGCAGCGCCAGAGAATTGGTATTGCCAAAGCCTTGATGACCAAACCTAAGCTCATCATTGCCGATGAACCAGTATCAGCATTAGATGTATCCATCCAGGCCCAAGTCCTCAATTTGATGAAGGATATTCAGCAAGAATTTCAATTAACATACATATTTATTGCCCATGATTTAGGCGTTGTGCGTCACATAAGTGATCGAGTAGGGGTCATGTATTTAGGCAGATTAATAG
>CAURFY010000074.1:0-9203 GCA_963524115.1 uncultured Bacillus sp. | reverse complement strand
ATAGTTATCTTGATAATCAATCGTATCTTTGTTGATATCTCTTAATAGTTCCATCGAAATTTTGGACATTCTTGCTTCTGTATAACGCATTGCTGCTGCTGAATCACCGTCTACAG
Organism: uncultured Bacillus sp.; assembly: GCA_963524115.1. Taxonomy (GTDB): domain Bacteria; phylum Bacillota; class Bacilli; order Bacillales; family Cytobacillaceae; genus Bacillus_BU. The sequence goes on along the minus strand of CAURFY010000074.1, from coordinate 9,087 downwards.
ACCCAAAGTTTCCATGACCGTCTACGAGCATATAACGGTAGTTAAAGTCTTGAGCCATCCGAACCATTGTTTCGTAAACTGCAGAATCACCATGAGGATGATACTTACCGATTACGTCACCAACGATACGAGCAGACTTTTTGTAAGGTTTGTCCGAATGCATTCCAAGATCATGCATAGCATAAAGGATACGACGATGAACTGGCTTTAAGCCATCACGTACATCCGGAAGAGCACGAGATACAATAACACTCATCGCATAGTCAAGAAAGGAAGATTTCATCTCCTGACTGATATTAATCTCTTTTATTTGAGAATTTGGTGTTTCAGCCATATTTGGTACCTCCTATTTAGGGCAACGTGAAGCTTTCATTGATCACCCTTCTACTTCGGTAAATGAAAAAAGGAGGATAGTGGTCAACCCTCTACCCTTACCTTTTTCTAATTGTCTAGCTCATCGAAAGCTAAGCGCCTTTCGATTTTCTTGTTGTCTAGCAGCTACTAACCTCTTCGAAGTGTTTTTTTCTATATGTCTAGATTCTTCACATATTGTGCATTTGCTTCAATGAAGTTACGACGAGGTTCAACTTTGTCACCCATTAACATTTCAAAAGTTTCATCCGCCTCAATTGCATCTTCCAAACTAACTTGGAGCATTGTTCTAGTGGATGGATCCATTGTTGTTTCCCATAATTGCGTCGGATTCATCTCTCCAAGTCCTTTATAACGCTGGATATTTGGTTTAGGTGAATTAGGTAATTCCGCAAAAACACGCTCAAGTTCTTTATCGTTGTATGCATACTCAATTCGTTTTCCTTGTTGGACTTTATATAAAGGCGGTTGGGCAATATAAACATAACCAGCCTCTAGAATTTGTCTCATATAGCGATAAAAGAAGGTCAATAAGAGTGTTCTAATATGGGCGCCATCAACATCGGCATCAGTCATAATCACTACTTTATGATAACGAGCTCGAGCAATATCAAAATCTTCCCCAATTCCTGTCCCGATTGCCGTAATCATTGCCCTAACTTCATTGTTAGAGAGAATCTTATCTAGTCTTGCTTTCTCTACATTAAGGATTTTCCCTCGTAGTGGTAAAATTGCCTGGAAATGACGATCTCGTCCTTGTTTGGCTGATCCGCCGGCAGAGTCTCCCTCTACAATATAGATTTCACTGATTGCAGGATCCTTAGAAGAACAATCTGCTAATTTCCCGGGCAAACTTGAAACTTCTAAAGCGCTCTTTCTCCGTGTTAATTCCCGCGCCTTTTTTGCTGCTAATCTTGCTCTAGCAGCCATTAGACCTTTTTCTACAACTTTACGAGCGACTCCTGGGTCTTCAAGTAGGAATTTTTCAAAATGTTCAGAGAAAATAGTGTCAGTAATCGTACGAACCTCTGAATTACCAAGTTTCGTTTTTGTTTGACCCTCAAATTGCGGATCCGGATGTTTAATGGATATGATGGCTGTTAACCCTTCACGAACGTCTTCACCAGATAGATTTGTATCATTTTCCTTTATCAATCCATTCTTTCTGGCATAATCATTAATGACTCTGGTTAACGCTGTCTTGAAACCAAACTCGTGCGTTCCACCTTCATAGGTATGAATATTGTTAGCAAAAGAGTATATATTGCTTGTATAGCTTTCGTTATATTGAAGAGCAACATCGATTGTTATACCATCTTTTTCGCCCTCAATAAAAATGGGCTCATCATGAACAACGTCCTTCGTTCTGTTTAAATGCTCAACGTAAGACTTTATTCCACCTTCATAAATATACTCATTTTTTTTATTTTCAACACGCATGTCTTCAATTGTGATTTTTATATTTTTATTCAAGAAGGCAAGCTCGCGTAAACGAGTTGCAAGTGTATCGTAATCATATTCAAGTGTTTCAGTGAAAATAGTTGCATCAGGAACAAAGTGAATCGTTGTTCCTGTATGATCTGTTTCTCCGACCACAGCTAAATCAGCTTGTGGAACACCACGTTCATAAACTTGGTAATAGATTTTTCCGTTAAGATGGACATAAACTTCTAACTTAGTTGATAAAGCATTTACAACTGAAGCACCAACTCCGTGGAGACCACCCGACACTTTATATCCGCCTCCGCCAAACTTACCGCCTGCGTGGAGGACTGTAAAAATGACTTCAACTGCTGGACGTCCCATTTTCTCTTGAATTCCAACTGGTATTCCACGTCCATTATCCTTAACCGTAATACTGTTATCTTTTTCAATTATGATATTTATTTCCGAACAATGACCTGCAAGGGCTTCGTCAATACTATTATCAACAATTTCCCAGACTAGATGGTGTAAACCTCTTCCACTCGTTGACCCGATGTACATCCCCGGTCGTTTTCGAACAGCTTCTAATCCTTCTAATACCTGTATGTCACTTTCATCATAGGTTTCTTCTTGCATTGCATTTTGCTCCATTGCCATTTCGATCACCTACACTTTCTGTATACACTGGACTTTCTAATTTATTCAATAGTTAGTAATTAATTATATCATTCAAGATGGGGAAATGCTTGAGAGCGTCTTTTTAATGTTCCTGAAGAAAAAGGGGAATAGTACACCATATTTAATGTAATTACAATCGATTTATACGGCCCTATAGCAGCATTAAATACTTTGTCATTTTGGTGAATAATGAAAACATCCATATACTGGGAAAGTTTTATACTTTCTCTATCGAGAATTGCGATAAGGTCTTCGATTTTGACAGTTATCTCTTCTCCGATATGAAGGTACATTTTTTCACCTCATTGAATTTGACTCATTTTTCCAGCTTCTACACTAAATGAAGCTGCCTCTTTAAGTGTTTGATGGTCTATACCTTCCACACTTGTGGTGGTTACAAACGTTTGTACCTTGCCTTGAATTGTATTAAGTAAATGAGATTGACGATAGTCATCAAGCTCGGATAATACATCATCTAACAATAAAATAGGGTATTCACCAATTTCTGAACGAATTAATTCAATTTCGGCAAGCTTAACCGAGAGGGCTGTTGTTCTTTGTTGTCCTTGTGATCCAAACGTTTGGACATCGCGTTCATTAACAAAAAAGAGGAGATCATCACGATGGGGACCAAACAAAGTAATACCGCGCTCAATTTCTTTATTTTTGACTTTAAAATATTTCTGTTCAAATACCTCTATCATTTTCGACAAACATTTGTCTTCTGATACCTCTACAGAGGGTTTATATTGCAACTTTAGTGTTTCTAAACCTCTGGAAATTCCTTTATGAATCGGAACTGCCCATTTTTCCAATAATTGAATGAACTCAAATCGCTTGACGATAATTTTTGCAGCCAGCTGAATAAATTGTTCTGTTAGTACATCAAGCATCGTCAAATCAGTTTGCTTTTTTATTTGGAGTAGTTTTAAATAATGATTTCTTTGTTGTAATACCTTTTGGTACTGTCCCATATCGTGTAAATAAATAGGGGATACTTGACCAATCTCCATATCGATAAAACGACGCCTAACTTGAGGACTTCCTTTTACAAGATTGAGATCTTCTGGCGCAAACATGACCACATTCATGTTTCCAATATATTGACTCAGTTTTTGCTGTTCAATATGATTGCATTTTGCCCTTTTTCCCTTTTTTGAAATAATTAATTGAAGTGGTAAAGAGCTCTGCCGTTTTTTTACCCTACCTTCTATTTTAGCATACTCTTTGTCCCAGGATATAAGTTCTTTATCATTTGAAGTCCGATGGGATTTAGCCATTGCAAGTACATAAATGGATTCCATTACATTTGTTTTACCTTGAGCATTTTCGCCTAGGATAACATTTACCTTATTTTCAAATTGAGCCTCAAGAACTTCGTAATTCCGATAGTTTTTTAGCTGTAATTGCTGGATATACATGAAATTCACCTTTGGATATTACATTATAACGAATGTTCCAATATCTGGTATCTTTATCTTATCTCCAGCATGTAGTTTTCTACCTCGTCTTTGGTCTTGATCTCCATTGATGAAAACCTCATACTCACTTAAAAACCACTTTGCCATGCCGCCAGATTGAATCACTTCGGCCAATTTTAAAAATTGCCCCAATGTAATATATTCCGTATCAATTTTGATTTCTTTCATTATCTCACTCTTTTCTCTCTTAAAGAAAGGGTATCTTGACTAAAATAAAAATATAAATGATCAACTTCATAAATATTGACTGCAGCAAGAAATTACCTTTTCTAAAGTGACCCAATTCTTTTATTTTACTAAAAAAAACATTTTTAGACAAATTTCGTATAAAAAAAGTCTGACTGAGAACTAGCCAGACTTTTCAGATTCAAATTTAATAGGTCCTTACCGGTAAAATTAATTGAAGAATAGAATCGTCAGCCATAGGGCGAATGACAAATGGGCGCATTGCCCCAGTAAAGCTAATTTTGATTTCAGTACCTTCTAAAGCTTTTAAGGCATCCATCATGTATTTCGCACTAAAGGAAATTTTTAATTCCTCGCCTTCAATTTCTTGCGCTTGTACTTCTTCAACAACATTTCCGATTTCAGGAGTGTTAGAGGTGATTTCGAGCAAACTGTCACCAATGATTGCAAACTTAACGACATTATTTTTCCCTTCACGAGCAAGCAAGGATGCACGATCAATGGCATGTAAAAAGTCCTTCGTAATGACTGTTACATTTGTTTTATTTTCTGATGGGATAAGGCGGGACGTATCAGGATAATTCCCCTCCAATAACCGTGAGAAAAATAACAAATGTTTTGCTTTAAATAATACTTGATTTTCAGTAATAACAATATCAATGGAATCATTACTATCATCTAAAATTTTGCTTAGTTCATTTAAACTTTTACCAGGAATTACTACGTTATAGGCTTCATCGTTATCCGTATCAATTTTTGCCTTTCTTAAAGCTAGACGGTGACTATCTGTTGCAATACAGGATAATTCGTTATGTTCAACCTTCCAGTTGACACCTGTCAAGATGGGTCGTGTTTCTGAGGTGGACACTGCGAAAACGGTTTGTCTAATCATTGCTTTTAAAAGATCTGTAGGGATTTTAAAAACATTCTCTTCGTTAATTTGCGGTAAATGTGGGTACTCTTCAGCATCAATACCATTTAAATTAAATTCAGACTTTCCGGAACGAATTACGGTTTGTAAATGGTTTTCGACATGAATTTCGACCGAATCAGTTGGTAGTTTCTTTACGATTTCACTAAAGAATTTTGCTTGTAACACTATTGAACCTGTTTGTTTAACTTCAACAATTTCATCACCAGATTCTTCTTTAGGAATAAATGATTCGATAGAAATATCCGAATCACTTCCGGTAAACGTTACTCCCTCGTTCGTTGCAACAATCTTTATTCCCGTTAAAATTGGAATAGTAGTTCTGGATGTTACAGCTTTCATTACATCTTGAACACTTTGGACAAGGCGATCTCGTTGGATTATAAATCTCATTAAATTAATCCTCCGTTGTATGCATATTTTTTGTTCTTTAAACATATATTAATAAGTTATAAAAATAGTAGAAGTACTAGTAGGTCCTGTGGATTTGTGGATAACTATATTTTTGCAAGAAAAGACAGTCTATCCACATGTGGACAAACTGTGTGTAAGTCAAGGGTGGTTATCCACATTTCCCAAGATAAAATGAACTTAATTTTTTATAGTGATCTAGTATAAGGCGCCACCGGTTCGATTTTCTTAGCCGATGGCGCCTTTACACTTTTAAAATAAAAATTTTATACTTTTAACGTTTGATGGATTTCCTTAATCTGCTTTTGTAATTGTGTGTCAGATTGAAGTAGTTTTGAAATTTTTTCATGGGCATGAATGACCGTGGTATGGTCACGTCCTCCAAACTCCTCTCCAATTTTCGGTAGAGAAAAGTCTGTAAGTTCCCTCGATAAATACATGGCAATTTGACGAGGGAATGCGACTGACTTTGTTCGTTTTTTCGCTTTAAAGTCATCTAACTTAATACTGTAATGTTCTCCAACTACTTTTTGAATATCCAGGATTGTAATAATTCTTGGTTTGGAACTTGGTATGATATCTTTCAATGCTTCTGCTGCTAAGTCTGCATTGACATCTTTATTAATTAGAGAAGAATAAGCTACAACACGGATAAGTGCACCTTCAAGTTCACGAATGTTGGAATCAATTTGATTCGCAATATAGAGCATAACTTCATTTGGTATATCTAGTCCTTCGGCTTTCGCCTTTTTACGCAGAATCGCAATTCTTGTTTCTAAATCGGGTGGAGTAATATCGGTAATAAGCCCCCATTCAAAGCGGGATCTTAACCGATCCTCCAAAGTTGGAATTTCTCTAGGTGGCCGATCACTTGAAATGATAATTTGTTTACTTTCTTCATGCAGGGTGTTAAAGGTATGGAAAAATTCCTCCTGGGTTGATTCTTTTCCAGCCAAGAATTGAATATCATCAATCAATAGTACATCGACATTTCGATATTTATTTCGGAATTCAACAGCCTTGTTGTCGCGAATTGAATTAATGAATTCATTAGTGAATTTTTCAGATGATAAATAAACCACTTTCGCATCTGGATTATGATCTAATACGTAATGTCCAATCGCATGCATCAAGTGTGTCTTTCCAAGACCTACTCCTCCATAAATAAACAAAGGGTTATAGGCTTTGGCTGGCGCTTCAGCAACAGCAAGTGACGCTGCATGGGCAAAACGGTTTCCTGATCCAATTACAAATGTATCAAATAAATATTTTGGATTTAGCCAGCTCTGCGGTAACTCTTGCTGCTCTTCATCTCTTCTGGCCTTTTTTGGTGGTATTGGAAGAGAGATTTCTTCTTCTTTTTGATTTTGAGGAATGATGAACTTTACTTTGAGCTCTTCACCGGTAATTTCATACAAAATTCCTGAGATCAATTGGGAATATCGTTCCTCAAGCCAATCCCGTGCAAACTCATTGGGAGCAGTAATAGTCAAGGTATCGCCTTGAAGCAAGTGTGCTTTTGTTGATTTTAGCCAAGTTTCAAAACTAGGCTTACTAACCTTTTTTTCTATATCACCAAGTGCCTTATTCCAAAGGTCCGCAATATTTTCCAATAAATATCCCCCCTTTTCGCCAATTTTTGAAAATGAACGCACTTTGACATATTACATTTTACTTCAAAAATGAAGAATTTATAAAAATACAATCATATTCATCTGAATAAACTATGGATTTATAAATATACAATATGACTTATGTGGAAAAATAAATAATAAGGAAGATAAGGGGAGTTTCGACAGTATCCACTACTTGTGGACAAACTTTTCCCTATCCCTGAATAACCTGTCCACAGCTTATCCACAATTTGTGGATAAGCTAGTTATTCACAACTATTTATCCAGAGTGAAAACACAAATATAATATCAAATTATCAGTTGGGGTGCAATGCTTTTTCATACATTATCCACAAGCGTCACAAGTTATTAGAATAAATTGTCCACAGCCCCTTAATGTGTGAAAAAGCTGTCAATATCTGCTGTGGATAATAAAAATGGTTGTTGAAAAGTATCCACAGGGGGGCTCATACAAAAAATTTGATGTTTTTTTGGTAAAATAAAAAGCTGGATCGGCTAGTTGGCTATAATAAGTTAATGAAGAATATTTTTTAGCAGGATGAATGTTTCAAGAATTATTTTTATAAACAGTAGACATTCACTATGATACATCTTTATAATTTAAAGGACTGTCTTTAGCAGTTATTCCTCAGGGAGGTGTAATATATGAAAAGAACGTATCAACCAAACAAACGTAAACATAGTAAAGTTCACGGATTCCGTAGCCGCATGAGCTCCGCAAACGGACGTAATGTTCTAGCTCGTCGTCGTCGTAAAGGAAGAAAAGTATTATCAGCCTAGGCCACTGAAACGTCAGTGGTCTTTTTTCTCATATTGAACTTTCTAGTGTTTGGCAAAAGGCGTAATTAGCTCTTGTCTATAGTCAAAAGCTAAGCGCCTTTAGCTATTTTTTTATTTTTTATACATAGATCCTTCCGGGATTGAGGGTGTAATGTTTTGAAAAAGAAATTTAGAATTAAAAAAAATAAAGATTTTCAAATTGTTTTTAAGCAAGGAAAATCCTTTGCTAACCGACAGTTTATTATTTATGTTTTGAAAAAAGACGAGCAGTCTGAGTTTCGGATTGGCCTTTCAGTCAGCAAAAAGATTGGAAATAGCGTTATGCGCAACCGGATAAAAAGGCGAATTCGGCAATCCTTTTTTGAATTAAAGGATTTCATTAAAGCAGAAAATGATTATGTCATTATCGCGAGGAAGCCGGCAGCTGAAATGGAATTTCATGAGATAAAAAGCAGTCTCATTCATCTTTTAAAGCTTTCAAAAGTACTAAATAGAATCCCTGAAATCAAAAGGGAAAATTAAAACATTTAAAAGCGCTTTCTATAAAATAATGATAAGATAAAATTATTCGTATTTTGTTAAGAAAAAAGGGCTAAGTCTGCAAAAAAAAGTTGCAGCTAGCGCACTGGATCTAAACAAAAAATAAAGCAGGGGATCTTTCGATTCTTCTTTATTAATAAATGAACATTTTTGAAGTGAGGAGGATGAACGCTTGAAGAAACGAATCGTTCTAATTATTGGTTTGGTTGCCTTAATGTCAGTTATGACAGGTTGTGCACAAACAAACATGCCAATAACAGCAGAAAGTACAGGCTTTTGGAATGAATACATTGTTTACCCATTATCTTTATTAATTGTAAAAACGGCTGAATTTTTAGGTGGAAGTTTCGGGTTATCCATTATTATCGTTACCCTTTTGGTTCGCCTAGCTATTTTGCCACTGATGATCAAACAAACAAGAAGTTCAAAGGCGATGCAAGCATTACAGCCTGAGATGCAGGCACTAAAGGAAAAATATAAATCAAAAGACCAACAAACTCAGCAAAAACTACAACAAGAAACAATGTCATTATTCCAAAAACATGGGGTTAATCCATTGTCAGGTTGTTTTCCATTAGTAATTCAAATGCCAGTTTTAATTGGTTTTTACCATGCTATTTCCAGGACCCAAGTGATTAAGGAACATAGC
>CAURFY010000073.1:0-9385 GCA_963524115.1 uncultured Bacillus sp. | reverse complement strand
TTGAGGTGATCCTCGTGCCAAACATTTAAGATTAATGTCTGAAAAGTTGACTCATATTACTGGGGAACCACAATGGTATCAAATGTCTACTAAAATTGAATCTATCGTTACTGGAGAAAAAAATCTTCCACCAAACGTAGATTTCTATTCTGCTTCTGTTTACCATAGCCTAGGTATTGATCATGATTTGTTTACACCAATTTTTGCTGTAAGCCGCGTTTCTGGATGGTTAGCTCACATTCTTGAACAATATGATAATAACCGTTTGATTCGCCCACGCGCGGATTATACTGGTCCTTCATTGCAAAAATACATTGCAATTGAAAACAGAGACAAATAGAGAGAGCATGAGATTTTACTTTTTTAGCAAAAACTGTTGTAATATATAGGGGAAAGTTTTTGTTATTTTTTGATAACGGTGTAGCGACTTCTAGTCCGGTACTTTTTTAGCATGCTAAAAAAGTACCGGACTGATTCAAGCAATCAAGTAGTTGTCTGCACATTTCATGAATTTGGAGGGGAAAGAAATGCAAGGAGAAAAAATCACAGTAAAAGACGGAGTATTAAATGTACCGAATAACCCAATCGTTCCATTTATTGAAGGTGATGGAACAGGACCAGATATTTGGGCAGCAGCTTCACGGGTTCTTGATGCCGCAGTTGAAAAAGCATACAAAGGCCAACGTAAAATTGTTTGGAAAGAAGTTTTAGCTGGTGAGAAAGCATTCAATCAAACTGGAGAGTGGCTTCCACAAGAAACTCTAGATGTGATTAATGAATATTTAATCGCCATTAAAGGTCCGTTAACAACTCCAGTTGGTGGGGGAATTCGTTCTTTAAACGTTGCACTTAGACAAGAGCTAGACCTGTTTGTGTGTTTACGCCCAGTTCGTTGGTTTGAAGGAGTACCATCTCCAGTAAAACGTCCACAAGATACTAATATGGTCATCTTCCGTGAAAATACTGAAGATATTTATTCTGGTATTGAGTACCAAAAAGGTAGCGATAATGCTAAGAAATTAATTGATTTCTTACAAAATGAATTAGGGGTTAAAAATATTAGATTCCCAGAAACTTCTGGTATTGGTATTAAACCTGTATCTGAAGAAGGTACTAACCGTTTAGTTCGTGCAGCAATTAATTATGCCATTAATGAAGGCCGCAAATCTGTAACGATTGTACATAAGGGTAATATCATGAAATATACTGAAGGTGCATTTAAGAATTGGGGCTATGAGCTTGCTGAAAAAGAATTCGGCGATAAAGTGTTTACTTGGGCTCAATATGATAGATTGGTTGCTGAACAAGGCGCAGAAGCTGCAAACAAAGCACAAGCTGAAGCCGAAGCTGCAGGGAAAATTATTGTTAAAGATGCCATTGCTGATATCTTCTTACAACAAATTTTAACTCGTCCTCGTGAATTTGATGTCGTGGCAACAATGAACCTTAACGGTGACTTCATCTCTGATGCACTTGCTGCACAAGTTGGCGGAATTGGAATTGCTCCAGGAGCAAATATAAATTACGAAACAGGACATGCTATTTTTGAAGCAACACATGGTACTGCACCAAAATATGCTGGTCTTGATAAAGTTAATCCATCATCCGAAATTCTATCTGGTGTGCTTATGTTAGAACACTTAGGTTGGAATGAAGCTGCTGATATGATCGTTAAATCAATTGAAAAATCAATTGATGCAAAAGTTGTTACTTACGATTTTGCACGATTAATGGACGGAGCTACAGAAGTAAAATGTTCTGAGTTCGGTGATGTATTAATTAAAAATATGGAATAAATTTGTTAGGGTGAGAAATAAATTTAGTTAAACGATATTGGGGGTATGAAAATGTCAATTCAACGTAAAAAAGTATCAGTGATCGGTGGGGGATTCACTGGAGCAACTACTGCATTTTTCCTTGCACAAAAAGAATTGGCAGATGTCGTATTAGTCGACATCCCACAAATGGAAAACCCTACTAAAGGAAAAGCACTTGATATGTTAGAAGCCAGTCCAGTTCAAGGATTTGATGCTAAAATCACTGGGACTTCTAATTATGAAGATACTGCTAACTCTGATATCGTAGTTGTAACTGCTGGAATTGCTCGTAAACCAGGAATGAGCCGTGATGATTTAGTTCAAACAAACCAAAAAATCATGAAGAGCGTTGCGCAAGAAATTGCTAAATACTCACCAAACGCATTCATCGTTGTCTTAACTAACCCAGTTGATGCAATGACATACACTATTTTCAAAGAATCAGGATTCCCAAAAAATCGCGTAATCGGTCAATCTGGTGTACTTGATACAGCTCGTTTCTGTACGTTTATCTCTCAAGAACTTAACATATCAGTTAAGGATATTACTGGTTTCGTGTTAGGTGGGCATGGTGACGATATGGTGCCACTTATTCGCTACTCTTTTGCGGGTGGGGTTCCATTAACATCACTAATTCCGCAAGATCGTTTAGAGCTAATAGTTGAACGTACTCGTAAGGGTGGCGGCGAAATCGTAAACCTTCTTGGAAACGGTAGTGCTTACTACGCTCCTGCTGCATCGCTTGTTGAAATGTGTGAAGCGATTCTTAAAGATCAACGCCGTGTTCTTCCTACAATTGCTTACCTTGAGGGAGAATATGGTTATGATGGAATCTACTTAGGTGTTCCAACAATCATAGGTGGAAATGGTATTGAGCAAGTAATCGAACTTGAATTAACTACTGATGAAAAAGTTGCATTAGATAAATCAGCTGACGCTGTCCGTAATGTTATGAGTTCTTTAATATAATAAAATTTTTAAAGCGAAAAATCCGGGGAGAGATCTCCGGATTTTTTTTATCACCAAGATACCGCCATTTGTTGAGTTTATGTAAATTCAACCCCTAAATTGTTGGCGAAAGTAAATTTTTCTACTATGATGATACTAATAGTAATGACAGCGATGACGGAATAGTTAAATTCGGGGGATGTTATTTGTGAAAAAAGTACTAGTAGTGGATGATGAACAATCAATTTTGACACTTCTTCAATATAATTTGGAGCAAGCTGGCTATCAGGTGTTAACAGCAATGGATGGTGAACAAGGACGAGATATGGCCATAGAAGAAGTGTTTGACTTTATTATTCTCGATATAATGCTTCCAAAATTAGATGGAATTGAAGTTTGTAAGCAATTGAGACAACAAAAAGTGACAACTCCCATTTTGATGTTAACTGCCAAGGATGATGAGTTTGATAAAATATTAGGACTTGAGCTCGGTGCAGACGATTATATGACAAAACCATTTAGTCCCAGAGAAGTCGTCGCACGTGTAAAAGCCATCCTGAGAAGATCAGAATTTCAGCCAATTCCAAAAACAACAAATCCTAATATTGGTGAAGAAGGACAGATCATTGTTAAGGATCTTTCTATTTATCCTGAACATTTTGAAGCATTTTTTAAGGGAAATTTACTCGAGTTGACACCAAAGGAGTTTGAACTACTTCTTCATCTTGTAAAGCATAAGGGAAAAGTCATAACTCGAGATCAGTTATTAAGTGCGGTTTGGAATTATGATTTTGCAGGTGATACACGGATTGTCGATGTACATATTAGCCATCTTCGGGAAAAAATTGAACCCAATACTAAAAAGCCAGTTTATATTAAAACTATCCGTGGCCTTGGATATAAATTAGAGGAGCCAAAGGGAGAATGAAAAGATTTCGAACAAGGCTATTGTTTGCTCTTATAATGATCATATTTGTTGTGTTAGTTGGATTAGGATTGTTATTGGGACAACTCTTTAAGAACTATTATTCTAATTCTTTTAACGAACGGCTTAGAAATGAGAATAGTTTGGTGAAAACCTACATAGAGGAAAGTGGAGGTATTACCTCCTTTGACCGCCAAAAGGTCTTGCGATTAAGTGAACTCCTTAATGCAAGAATTACCGTTGCTGATCAAACTGGAAAAATCCTAAATGATAGCGGAGAATTATCTGGAAATGGAAGTGTCAATGCCCAGAGGCATCAAGGAATAGTAAAGGATATAATTGAAAGCAAAAATAAAAAGAAGGAGTTAGTCGAGATCAACAACGGGTATGATCTTCATTACTATTGGAGCCCAATTGTCAAAGGGGAGAAAATAGAAGGTTATGCCATTATCAGCACGGAAATGGATGTTTTGAAAAAGGCCTATAGTCAAATCTGGTGGTTCTTATCGATTAGTTTTGTGTTTGCACTTATTGTTATCATCATTTTGGGGGTAAGTATCACTTCGCGTTATACAAAGCCGATTGAATCAGCCACGAAGGTAGCTATAGAATTAGCAAAAGGAAATTATCGGGCACGGACCTATGAAGATCATATTGACGAGACGGGCATGTTGAGTTCGTCTATCAATGTTTTAGCAAGAAACCTCCAGGAAATGATGAAAGCAAAGGAAATGCAGCAGGATCGATTATCGACATTAATTGAAAATATGGGTAGCGGATTACTATTAATTGATAATCGTGGGTTTATTTCACTGATAAATCGAGCTTTTAAAGAAAACTTTCAGGTAAGATCTTCTGATTATTTATTTCGCCTTTATTATGAGGTTATAGAATTTCATGAAATTTCAAATTTAATTGAGGAGATCTTTATTACTGAACAAAAAATAAAAAGGCAAATGATGATACCACTTGGGATTGATTTACGCCATTTTGAAGTATATGGTGCTCCTATTATTGGCACAAACGATGTTTGGAAAGGGATTCTGCTTGTTTTCCATGACATTACAGAATTAAAAAACCTAGAGCAAACAAGGAAAGACTTCGTTGCAAATGTCTCCCATGAGTTAAAAACACCGATTACCTCTATTAAAGGATTTACTGAAACCCTACTAGATGGGGCGAAAGAAGACCCAAAATCATTGGAGGCGTTTTTGAATATCATTTTAGTTGAAAGTGAAAGACTACAAACTTTAATTGAAGATTTATTGGAACTATCAAAAATTGAGCAGCACCGATTTAATTTAGATATTAAATCATTTAATCTAATCTCGAGTATTAGAGAAGTGATTAAAATCTTAAATCTCAAAGCCGTTGAAAAAGGGATCTCATTGGAATTCAACGTAGATTTGTTAAATCTCACTATAGATGGCGACCCATTTCGGTTAAAACAAGTTTTTATAAATGTTATTAATAATGCAGTTATGTACACACCAAATGGCGGTAAGATCACTGTTTCTATTGAGGAAAAGGGGGATCTGATCCTGATAAAAGTGACCGATACGGGTATTGGAATAGAAAAACAGGAAATCCCAAGGATTTTTGAACGTTTTTACCGTATCGATAAAGCACGAAGTCGTAATTCTGGGGGAACAGGGTTAGGTTTGGCGATTGTAAAGCACCTTATTGAGGCACATAAAGGAACGATATCTGTTGCAAGTGAGCTCGGAAAAGGAAGTATTTTTACGATATCTTTAAAAAGAAAGCTAGGATAAGGAATTTACATTCATTTAATCTGATCTTTATATCTTGTTAACAAATGGTTGCTATACTAATTTTAGTAACCCCCACTCATTAATTGGCATAGGATGGAAAGAGACGAAGGCGACCCCCGCTTTCGTTCTTTTTTTTGAATCAAGATAAGCCCACCCGAGTTTCACTTTACAAATCACTTCATGATAAAATGAAGGAATAGATTTAGCAAAGTGAGAGGGGAATTTTACTTGGAAAAAAAGCTTGTTTTAATAGATGGGAACAGTATTGCATACAGAGCTTTCTTTGCTTTGCCATTATTAAATAATCATAAGGGTGTACATACCAACGCAGTATATGGTTTCACGATGATCTTGATGAAAATTCTTGAAGAAGAGAAACCAACACATATATTAGTGGCATTTGATGCAGGGAAAACAACCTTCAGACACAAAACATTTAGTGAATATAAGGGAGGAAGACAAAAAACTCCACCTGAACTGTCAGAACAATTTCCTTTCATTAAAGAACTTTTAGACGCCTATGGGATTTCACGTTATGAATTGGCCGATTACGAGGCAGATGATATTATCGGAACAATGTCCCGCCAGGCAGAGCAGGATGGATTTGAAGTTAAAGTTATTTCAGGTGATAAGGATTTAACCCAATTGAGTTCCGAAAAAATCACGGTTTGTATTACGAGAAAAGGGATTACAGATATTGAAAGTTATACACCAGAACATATTCGAGAAAAATATGGTTTAAACCCTGGTCAAATTATTGACATGAAAGGGCTCATGGGAGACCAATCAGATAATATACCAGGCGTTCCAGGAGTAGGTGAGAAAACCGCAATCAAGCTTTTAAAAGAATTTCAAACACTTGAAAAACTACTTAATTCCATCGATCAAGTCAGTGGTAATAAATTAAAAGAAAAGCTTGAAGAATTTAAAGACCAAGCTGTAATGAGTAAACAGCTAGCTACGATTACAACTGAGGCACCCATTGAAATACAGCTTTCGGAAATCGAATATGAGGGATATCAAAAAGACAAGTTAGTTGGTCTTTTTAAAGAATTAGAGTTTCAAACCTTATTAGACAGAATCGGAACAGAGTTAGATGAGGATACTGCAATAGAATTACAAACGATTGATTATCAAATAATCGAAGAAGTGAATGAGCAAATTTTCACTGAAGATACATCACTTTACGTGGAAATTCTTGATGATAATTACAATCGTGGAGAAATAATTGGCTTCTCTTTGGCTAATAAAAATGGATGCTATTTTATTTCCTCTAAGAATGCCCTAAAATCACCAGAATTTAAAAAATGGGCTGAAGATGAGCAGAAACGTAAAACTGTCTATGACGCAAAACGGTCAGTTGTTTCTTTAAGGCATCAGAATATTGATTTAAAAGGAATAGAATTCGACCTATTACTTGCTTCTTATATTGTTAACCCCGCTGAAGTAATCGATGATATTGCTGAAATTGCCAAACGGTATGGTTTTCATGATGTTCAATCGGATGAAGCATTTTATGGAAAAGGGGCTAAACGGCAGGTTCCGGAAGAGGCAAAGCTTGCCGAACATTTAGTGCGAAAAGTTTATGCAATGGATATTCTTACCGAAAAGCTTGAAAAGGAATTACAAGAAAACCAGCTTTATGAATTATTTACTGATTTAGAAATGCCATTATCGTTAATTTTAGCCGAGATGGAATTTCAAGGTGTAAAAGTTGACCAAGATCGCCTTCAAAAAATGGGGCAAGAAAATAACGAGGAACTAGCAAGATTAGAAACGAGGATTCATCAATTGGCTGGAGAGGAGTTTAACATTAATTCTCCGAAACAATTGGGAATCATTTTATTTGAAAAATTAGGGCTGAACTCGTTCAAGAAAACTAAAACGGGATATTCAACTTCTGCTGATATATTAGAAAAGCTCGAGAAGGATCATGACATCATTAAGGAAATACTGCAGTATCGTCAGTTGGGGAAATTACAGTCAACCTATATTGAAGGTCTGCTAAAGGTCATCGATCCTGAAACACAAAAGGTGCATACAAGGTATAATCAAGCCCTAACCCAAACGGGCCGTCTAAGTTCTACTGATCCCAATCTGCAAAATATTCCAATCCGCTTAGAGGAAGGCAGAAAAATCCGCCAGGCCTTTATTCCTTCAGAACCTGGCTGGATGATGTTTGCAGCAGATTACTCACAAATCGAGTTAAGGGTACTCGCTGACATTGCTGAAGATGAAAAACTGATTGAGGCATTTAATGAAGGACTTGATATCCACACAAAAACCGCCATGGATGTTTTTCATGTAGCGAAAGAGGAAGTAACCTCCAGTATGCGGCGTCAAGCAAAGGCAGTTAACTTTGGAATCATATATGGGATCAGCGATTATGGACTTTCTCAAAATCTTGGTATCACAAGAAAAGATGCTGGGAAATTTATTGATTTATATTTGCAAAGCTACCCGAGAGTAAAAGAATATATGGAAGATATCGTTAAAGATGCAAAGCAAAAAGGGTTTGTTTCCACTCTCCTTCACCGCCGCAGATATATTCCGGAAATAACGAGTAGGAATTTTAATGTCCGTAGTTTTGCAGAAAGAACGGCCATGAATACACCGATTCAGGGTAGTGCGGCAGATATTATCAAAAAAGCTATGATTGATATGGCAGCAAGATTAAAAACAGAAGGAATTAAAGCACGTTTATTATTGCAGGTGCACGATGAACTAATCTTTGAGGCACCAGAAGAGGAAATAGAAATTTTGAAAAAAATCGTTCCTGATGTAATGGAGCATGCCATTGAGCTGAAAGTACCGTTAAAAGTGGATTACGCATACGGCCCTACTTGGTTCGACGCAAAATAGAAAAGCGGAAGCGCCTTGCTCAGGGGCGACAGGTCAAAGATTCGCCGGCGAGAAGGTTGTTCTTTAACCTTCTTGACGGATTGGCTGTAGACCTGCGAGCCCCTAGGCGCTGGAGCTAGACAAAACGAAAAGCGGAAGCGCCGCTTTATTATCTAATACGAAAGGTGGGGAGCAGGTTGCCTGAACTTCCTGAGGTAGAAACCGTAAAAAGAACATTAGAGGCACTGGTTCTCCAGAAAGAAATTAGTAGAGTATCTGTTTTTTGGCCGAAAATAGTGAAACAACCAGAAGAGGTCGTTCAATTTCAAGATGCTTTAAAAGGGCAAATAATCCAAAAAATGGGGAGAAGAGGGAAGTTTTTAATTTTTTACACAGAAGATTATGCACTGGTTTCCCATTTAAGAATGGAAGGTAAATATGGGGTGTTTTCAACAGAAGATCCGGTTGAAAAGCATACACATGTTATTTTTCATTTTACAGATGGAACAGAGCTTCGCTATAAAGATGTTCGTAAATTTGGAACCATGCATTTATTTTCTAAAGGGACCGAATTTGAACTGCCACCTTTGTCCCATTTAGGTCCTGAACCATTTTCACAAGAATTCACTGTGGATTATCTAAAGGGCTTATTAGCTCGAACAAATAGGAAAGTAAAGGTGACATTATTAGATCAGACAGCTGTTGTTGGTCTCGGGAATATCTATGTTGATGAAACATTATTTCGGTCAAAAATACATCCAGAGCGACAAGCCGCATCATTGTCGAACGAAGAAATTTCGAATCTTCATAAAGAAATCGTGGCTACATTGACGGAAGCTGTTACTAAAGGTGGTAGTACAATTCGCTCTTATTTGAATTCTCAAGGTCAAATCGGAATGTTCCAATTACGATTGTTTGTTTACGGTAAAAAGAATGAACCTTGTCAAAGATGTGGAACTGAACTTCAAAAAATCAAGGTTGGTGGACGTGGAACCCATTTTTGCCCTAGCTGTCAAAAACTATAAAAAACAAGAAACAACATAACATTGGATAGGCTCCTTCCATATACTATCGTAGCGATT
>CAURFY010000072.1:0-9420 GCA_963524115.1 uncultured Bacillus sp. | reverse complement strand
CTTCGGGATTGCGTTCCAATAACGGCACATGCTTATGAGCAGCAGCATGATAAACAACATTAGGCTGATAGGTCTCCATCACAACCATCATCTTTTTAGCATCCTGTAGATCAGCAATTTCAGTGACAAATTCTATCTTTGAATCTCCGAATTTATCTTTTAATTCCATTTCAATTGAGTAAATACTATTTTCTCCGTGTCCCAGTAAAACTAATCTATTGGGTTTGAAATTTGATATTTGTCTACAAATCTCTGACCCTATCGATCCTCCAGCTCCTGTAACTAATACAACCCTACCAGTAATATATTCTGAAATACTTTCAATATTTAAATCAACCGGATCCCTTCCTAAAAGGTCCTCTACTTGAACATCACGAAATTGATTAACAGATACTTTCCCTGTTACTAAATCCTCTATCATTGGGAGAATTTTCGTTTTTGCTTTTGTCTTAGCACATTCTTGAAAAATCATGTTTAACTCTTTTCGATTCAGGGAGGGAATTGCTATGATTATATTTTCGATTTCTTCCCTTTCAACCGTTTTTACAATCTCGTTTACTCCGCCAACAACTGTTATCCCAAGTATCTCCAGTTGGTGTTTTTTTTCATTATCATCAATAAACGCAACCGGTACTAAATCTGCTTCGATATTTTTTATTAACTGCCTTGCAACCATTGTTCCCGCAGATCCTGCACCAATTATCAAGGTTCTTTTTTTATTTTTTTTGGAGTCAATCATTGAATCCCTCATGATTCGCCAGCAAAATCTTGAACCACCGATTAATAGAATATGAAGTGACCAAGTAACTATTAATAAACGAAAGTAAATTTCACCTACCATTAACTTCTGAACGGATGCTGCTATCAGGATTGAAAAAGTGACTACTTTAAAAATAATGTATAATTCCCCAACACTTGCATACTCCCAAGCTTTTTTATAAAGTTTGAATTTTAATGAAAACAGATGATGGCTTAGTAGAATGGCTATTGAACTTGCGATTATTGGAAAAGTTATCACATGTAATGTGGCATTTACTAAAAATCTCCCAAAAAAAATGGCTGATATAACAATGCATGAATCAATAATGATAAACAGGGATAATCTTTGTTTATATGTCATGCTTTCCTCCTTAGTTTTTACTCAGTCTTACCTTCATTTTTCAAATATCACCCGAAAATTGCTTTAAAAAACATTTAATAATACGTTCTTCAATGAAAACACATTATTAAATGTTTCTTATTAATTAATAGGGCATTTAACCCCTCCTCACATCACACTCTTGACGACCTGCGTCTAAGGTCTGTTAAACCCACAGTATGACCGAGTGCCTCCATTGATAATGGTAAGGAGGCATCACCAATTTAAGATTGACTAAATTACTTTTTAAAGAATATTACGTTCTTAATAAAGAACACTAGTCGAAAACGCTCCCCTTTTAAAATAAAATCAGGAGCATTTTATTATAAGTGACAAAAAATTTAATTACTCGTTAATAATGACACCCAATATTTTTGCTTTGGCAAACTCTAGTTCTTTTTTTGCTTCTAAAGCTGCCTCAAAATTCGTATTTCCTCGATTTATTACAAGGATTACTCCATTACATTGTTTCGCCAAAAGTTTTACGTCAGTTACTTCCAATATTGAAGGAGAGTCTAAAATAACGACATCATAGTTCTTATTTGCTTCCTCTATTAATTCCTTAAAAATGTTTGAGACAAATAATTCACCTGGATTGTATCCAGCTAGTCCACTTGTAAGCGCGAATAAATTGCCAACTACAGTTTGATTTACAACTTCTTCTAACAAAGATCCGCCGGAGAGTACATTTGCTAAGCCAATATTATTTTGCAACCTAAAAATTTTGTGTATACTCGGATTTCTCAGATTTGCATCAATAAGTAGTACTTTTCGTTTTTGTACCGCTATCGTTACCGCAAGATTGGATGCAGTTGATGATTTCCCTTCCCCGCTATTAGGTGAAGTGATGAGGAATGTTTTCTTATCGCCTTGAGATAAAGATAATGAAATATTTGTTTGAATCGTTCGGAACTGTTCTGAAATAATAGATTCTGGATAAGTATACGTAACTAAGTTACGAGCATTTACATCATTTTGTATTTTTCGCTTATAGACCAATGGTCTCACCTCTTAACTCACCATCCAAACGTCGATTATGCGGTTTTTTTATATTTTTTTTTTTCATTTTTGAAACCTTACCTAATACAGGAAGACCCAATATCTCTTCAACCTCTTGCTCTGACTTAATTGAATCATCCAAGGAATCTAATAGTAGTACCAACCCAATTCCAACTATTAGCCCCATTAAGAATGAAATAAATATGGTTCGGCTTTTATTCTCATTTATCGGATAAGGGTACACTTTAGCATCTGATAAAATTGTTACTTTATCAAAGCCAATAATATTTGGAATTTCATCTTTAAAAACCTTTGCAGTAGTATTGGCTATTTTTGCAGCCTGAAGTGGGTTCACATCAATAACTGCAATACTAACTACCTGGGAGTTATCGATACTAGTTACATTTATTTGTCCCGCAAGAGCTTCAGGGGATTTATCTGCCTTTAACTCTTTGATCACTTTTTCCAAAACAGTTGAATCCTTTATGATAACCTGTAATGTTTTTCGATATTCGGCGTCAGCTTCGATGATGATACTTGTTGATGACTGATAGAGTGGGGTTGTGAAATAGGTATTATAAATTACACCTATGGTGGTAGCAATGATTGTGATTATTACAACAATCCATAGCCTTTCCTTGATCACTCTATAAATCTCTTTTAAATTAATTTCTTTTGTTGCCTGTTTTTGTGAGTATTTTGTAGGGTTCACTCTTATCGAACCATCCTTTTGGTCAGTCATTAATTTTGTATATTTTGTTTGATTAATATTCTGTTTAGTTCTGAATAAAGAACTTGAAGGTAAAAAAATAAGCCTTTCTAAATGAATATTAACCGAGAGTATTCAAGTGTTATTGTATGTCTTATTCTAGTTCTTTATATAGAACGTGTCAACGAATTTTTAGAATTGTAAGATTATAATTTTATAACAAAATTACTAAAAACCTGACAGTTTTTTCGGAGACTTATTTCATATTGTTTATCTAATAGATTTCGAAACATTCCTTTTTTTCCATTAGCAAGCTGATTAAATCCACATGTTTGAATTACCTTTCCCTGATCCAACACAATCACTTGGTCTGCTTTTCTTATCGTCGACAATCGATGAGCGATGAAGATAATAGTCATCGGAAAATCAATAAAATAAAGGAACCTAATATCATAGGTAACCCAAACTCATAAGACAATAATAAAAATAAATGTTTTTTATGATATAGGGATACATCATCCGGAAGTGGTTCATTATGCAAATTCACAATATTCCTTATGTAAAATAGAGCACCATCCTTCTTCCTTTACTACCTAAATCTTATTCAACTATTTGAACTAACCCCTCTTTATACAGGGTGTTAATAAATGAAAGAACTTGCTGTTCACATTCATCGGGTTCAACCTCATATACTGAAAGTAAATTAGCTATTAAAATACCAATTTTAATTTCACTTTCCATTAAACCCCAAATACAACCACCCAATTCCCCAAGATTGTAATATTTCCCATTTTCAATATTAAGCATTACCTTTTCCCCATCCATATCACTGACTAAATTCCCAGGGCTTTGTACAACCTTGCTTGCCACAATAATTTCCTTCGATAAGAGCATAATTATCCTTCCTTTTCGATCAAGTGTAATATATTTGTTACAAGTTCATAAGCAGTAAATCTAAAATTAGGTCGTTTCAATTGAAATAAATAAACTTTTGATAGAACCCTTGCTGATTCCTTAAAATGCCATTCAGTTAGGTCAAGACGAGGAATTAGAGTATGACGGAATGTATGTGTAAATAAGGTTTGGAACCGTTCAAGGGACTCAATCTGATTTAATTCGATGGCATCATTTTCAGTTTTTACTAATTCAAACACCCCTGCAAGTGGCAAAGTCTCATCCAAAAAGCTAGATTTGACTGGCACAGAAAATTTAGTTTCTCTTTCAAATAAAGGTCGGTATTCATTTTTCTTCATTCCAAATTTCTGTAAACTTTCCTGCCAGAGTTTTTGTTGAGGATAAGATGGAATTACATAGGGGATGCCCTCCTTCGACACCTGCAAGGGAATGAGGTCATCACTTAGTATCTGGTAACCCTTATTAATGAAAGCTTTTGCTAGAGTGGATTTCCCTGCCCCCGAGTGCCCAATTATTGCATACGCCTTTCCTTTTATTGCAATTGCACTTCCATGTAAGGTCATAATTTTTTTTTGCATTAATAACACACCTATACATGTCCCAAGGACGTAAAGACGAATTTTATCTTCTTCGGAATCTATCATTGGGGAAACAATAATACTCTTACCTTCTCTAATACAAAACGTGGCTGTACAAGGGACTTGGAACATTACCATTTCTTCATTCACGTAAAATCCACCTTGATGAATAGCTAGTTCATCCCACATTTTTGATAAATCTAATACCTCTATTACCACATCATAATCACCAAAGTATCTCCCGCATATGGATAATTCCGGTAGATGAATATCACTAGCTATCGTTAACCCGAATGCATTATAGACCCGTTTACTTACTGAATCTATCATCATTTTTCACTCCAATTAATCTCTAAATTGATTTTTGAAAAAGCCCTCATACTATTAGGTATAAGGGCGGATGAAGATTTCAAACAAATTAGATAGTTAATTAGCTATACTTAACTGGATCATCCGGGTCTGGTTGGACTGCATCAGGATACTTATGCCCTGGACCAGCCATTGTCATACTCACATCAAGCACTTCTAAAACTGGTTGTTTCCACTCCTTTTTCATAACTTCACCTCCCTTCAAGTAAATCCTTTTAGAAACCGATAAACAATTAAGCTTCGCATTAGCACTCTAAAATCATCTTCATAAACATTTTCTGGAAGTGGATTAACTCTTAACCTTTCAGTGGCACTTTTAATCACTTCCATATTTAAATATTCGGATATCCTATTATCTTTACTCAATTGTTGAAGTTCTTCTATAAATAATCCCCAATCAGGAATCATACGTTGAATCCCGTCAGCTCCTTGTAATCCTCTAGTTCGTTGATTTAATCTCACATTATCCGGAAGGTAGTTTTTGGTTGATCTTCTTATAAGAGATCTGTCTTGACCGTTTTGCACGAATTGTTCTTCTGGTAATGATAGACAAAACTTAACAACTCGAAGATCGTTGGTTGGATCACGGTCCCATATAGAATGTCGTAATGATAATTTTGTAGTATAAGTTCCATTTGTACTCCAATAATATAATTGATTGAACTGAACTTTCTTCATTTCATAAGCATTAGGTGTTATCGAACCAGTAATATCAACTTTATATTCTTGAAGTTTGTTAAAAACTTGGATTCTCTCTGCAAAATTTGGGTTAATTAACATCGGGATAGAATATTTTTCACCTTTAAAGGGGTTCAACCTTAATCTTGGAAATGCCCTTTTTCTAACTATAGAAAATATCCTTCCTTTATTAACCCCCATATTTTTACTATATAATTGTAATTCACGGTAAAAATGGACTAATTTCAACCTTTTAAAAAGCATTGCTTGATAGTCAATTGCAGGACCCCATGAAACGGTCCAATTTCCTCTTTGACCATTTAACAGTATGTTAATCCCTAACTTTGATGCTTCTTCGTAAATCCCCTTTAGCCAATAACTATTTTCAAAAAATTTGTATGGCATCTCAAGAGTTTCAAGCCAATCATCAATTTCTGAAAGTGAACTTTTTCCTTCGAAGGAAAGGTAATGATCATTAATATTACCCACATGTTTAACAGTTGAAAGAATTAATGGTCTTTCATCAGGTGTTCTACTTTTGGGTGTCCAATCAACGAAATCATCTAAGGGAACATGACTAAAAGTATGTAGTTTCGTACGTTCTTTCTGTAAAGTCCTTGCAGCAAAACTAGCTACGGAACCTGAATCCAATCCTCCACTTAAATGAGCCCCAATATTACGATAAGTGCGTAAGCGGGAGGTTACTGCAGTCTGAAATATATCCCGGAAGGCTTCTTCATATTCTTGATTTGATCTAAGGCGTAGCTTGTCACCCTCATGCAACATACAATACCTTGAAAGTTTGGTTTTTCCATCAATGCAAGTAATAGAATGAGAGGGGGGAATTTGGTATATTTTTAAGTATGTTGTTGAGGAAGGATCAATTGATTCAAAGTTTACAGGTATGGCTAAAAACTCCGCTAACCACTGTTCATTTAGTTCTTTTTCAACATAAGGTAAGCCAAGAAGTGGTTTAATTATCGTACTAAAAGCAAACCTATTATGGTCCCGAAAAAAATATAGAGTCCTAGCTCCCGAAAAATCCCTCGCCCCAAACATCTTATTATTTCTTTCATCCCAAATCATAAAGGCAAAATCACCAACTAAGAACTTAGGAGTATCGTCACCCCACTTTAAGTACGCTAAAAGGATCAATTCACTATCAGTCATAGTTTTTCTATCTTCTGGATTAACTTGTAATCTTTCAAATAATTCATCACGATTATCTATAATTGCATCGGCTGTAATCGCTAATTGCCATTCTGGATTATAATAGGGTAATTGTTCACCGATGGATTCGGGTGTAATCCACTGAGAATGGCAGCCGAGAAAAACTTTCCCTTTATACCACGTCTGAATGTCATCAGCAGGAAACTTCTGCAACGCTTTCATCATGCAAAGGCCATGTTCTTGTGGTACTGGTTCTCCATTTACATGATAAATACCGGTGATGGCGCTCATTTTTTTCCTCCTGTAATATCGCAACTTATTATTAAAAATTTTATATAAAAAGTCTAAAAAGGTAATATGTATTTTACGTTCTTTTTTAAGAACAGTAATGGCAAAAAAATAGTAAAGGGCTCAGAGGAAGAACATCCCATGTATCACTTACTGATTATCATTCAATTATATAGCTTTACAATGCATAAACTAATAATCTGATAGATAACATTCTATATAAAGAACGGTTCTTAAAAATAAAATATCATCTATAGTATAGAGTGTCAATAATTTCGGGTACATTTGAACCCCTATATAATCCAACAAAAAATGCAAGGCTGTCGAGATTCCTCGACAGCCTTAAATTCTTCTCATTTCTCCATCAACCCATACTTCCGCTTAAACCTCGATAAACTCTTAAACCACTTCTTCCCAAACAACAGAATAAAGAATACATTGGAGATCGAATGCATGAAATCGAATAAGGCACTTCCAGCGAAGTAAGCAAGTGCAGCTTTTAGACTCAATTCATTTCCGTATTGACTTAAGGAAAGTAGACCCCAAATATTCATAATCCACCCAAATAGAAATCCCCATACTGCTCCAAAAATGACCCTCCCTAACAGGGAATTCAACAATTTCGTTTTACTTAGTAAACCAGCCGACCAGCCCACCAACCCCCAGGCTACCATTTGCCAAGGTGTCCATGGGCCTTGACCGAGGACCATATTGGAAGCAAGTGCTGCCACCGCCCCAATCATAAAACCACTTTCAGCTCCGAACACCAAACCCGACATCATAATAACAAAGGTTGTCGGTTGGACACTTGGAATACTAGCAAACGGTATCCGGCCAACTGCTGCAATGGATGCTAATACGGCTAGTAGGACTAGTTCTCTAGCTTCTACTTTTCTGCTTTCAAATCGGCTAAACAGGAGCAAAAAGGCTGACAAAATCATTCCCACACTAATCCATAGATAGCTATCGCCCCACCATATAGTTAAGACTAAAAATATGATAACCACCAAGGGGAGGCCAACCTTTTTCAATGCACTTTTGTTTTGCATGCCAAAACGGCCTCCTCAAGCGTCATAATCTGACTTTCAGGGATATGACGAAACAGTCTTTGGATCATTGTGGTATAAAAGAAATTCCCTTTGAAAAAATTGCTTGGCGAACCTTCAGAAGTAATCTTCCCTTGAAACATCATTCCACATTTCGTCGCATGCTGAGCAGCAAATTCAACATCATGAGTTGACATTAATATCGTTGTGCCGGTCTTTTGTAAGCTCTGAAGAATGGCAGCTAGGTTAGCTTTAGAAATTGAATCAAGTCCTTTAGTCGGTTCATCCAGTAGCAACACTTCCGGATTTCTTATCAGCAAACAGGCAAGTGCAGCCTTTTGTAATTCTCCACCACTTAAATCATATGGATGCTGATTTCGTAGATGTGCGATTCCTAATAAATCTAACAGACGTTCAACCTCAAAGAAATCCGTTATCCCCCACTGTTTCATCGTTTCGCCAATCTCTTTTTCAACGGTGTCTTGAACGAAAAATAACTTTGGGTTTTGCGGTAAATAACCTATTTTTTTAATTAAGTCGTTTTTTGCCCATGCCTTTAATGGCTTGTCCTGATAAAACACTTTCCCTCGCGATGGTTTAAGAATGCCCCCAATTAGTTTGAGCAGCGTTGACTTTCCCGATCCATTTCCACCTAGGAGGGCATATGTTTCTCCCTTTTGTATTGATAGGTCTAATTCCTTTAGTACCATTTCATCATCTTTACTATAAAGGAAAGTAAGATTTTTGGTTCGAATCAACTCACCTTTTCCATCTTCCACAACTTCTGAACCAATATTGGTCAAATCAATGAGTGTTTGCTGTTGAATCCATCTCTTACCTTCTTTAACTGTTAGCGGTGGATTCTTCCTTTTCACACTCGTTTCAATACTCAAATAGAGCGAAGGAATACTTGGAACATAAACCTTATTATCGGAATCCCAAAGCATTTCCATCACTTGCTTTGGTTCTCCAACTTGGATAATCTGCCCTTGTTCCATCATCACAATTTTATCAGCAACAGTGAACAATTCTTCTAGCCTGTGCTCAGCAACAACAATCGTCATTCCAAACTCATCATTCAGTCGAACAAGCATGTCGAGTAATTCTCTTGAACTTACTGGGTCAAGCTGCGCCGTTGGTTCATCTAAAAGAAGGATGTTTGGCTGCATTAATAAAACGGATGCTAAATTAATCTGTTGCTTTTTCCCACCAGAAAGCTCATGTGTTTTACGATCTAACAGGGATTCAGCACCAAAGAAATGGACCATTTCAGCGACGCGACTTCTCATTTCAGTGGTAGATAGTCCTAAGTTTTCAAGTCCAAACACCATTTCTTGGAGAACATTCTCTGCGACCACCTGGTTTTCCGGATCTTGAAAAACAAAGCCAATTTCGTTTGCCCCTGCATCACACTCTGGAATGGACCGGCCATTAACTATGATTTCTCCTTCTAACTCACCGTGTGGCCTTATCTCTTTTTTTAATAATCGCAGTAAAGTGCTTTTCCCACTACCCGAAGCTCCAAAAAGC
>CAURFY010000071.1:0-9498 GCA_963524115.1 uncultured Bacillus sp. | reverse complement strand
TAGAAATCACACCAACTAACGGATGCTCAGGCGCAAGCACGGCATAAGTTGCTCCAAATAGAGTATCTGGACGAGTTGTAAATACCGCAAACGTTTCATCGTAACCATCAATATGGAAGGTAATTTCTGCCCCTTCCGACCTACCAATCCAGTTCCGTTGCATTTCTTTAATACTTTCTGGCCAATCAACCTCATCAAGGTCTTCCAATAATCGGTCAGCATAGGCAGTAATCCGTAGCATCCATTGTTTCATCGGACGTCTTTCAACCGGATGTCCTCCACGTTCACTTTTCCCATCGATTATCTCTTCATTTGCCAAAACAGTTCCGAGTGCTGGACACCAATTCACTGCTACTTCATCAATATAGGCAAGACCCTTTTTATAAAGCTGCAAGAAAATCCATTGTGTCCATTTATAATAGCTTTGATCTGTTGTGTTAACTTCCCGATCCCAGTCATAAGAAAAGCCTAATGATTTGATTTGGCGACGGAAATTATCAATATTTTTCTTAGTAAACTCTGCTGGGTCATTCCCAGTATCTAAGGCATATTGCTCCGCAGGTAAACCAAATGCATCCCAGCCCATCGGATGTAGAACATTATAACCCTGCATGCGTTTTAATCTTGATAAAATATCGGTTGCGGTATAGCCTTCTGGGTGTCCAACATGTAGTCCTGCGCCAGACGGATATGGGAACATATCAAGGGCGTAAAACTTTCGTTTCCCCTTTTCTTCACTTGTTTTGAAGGTTTTATTTTCTTCCCAATAGGTCTGCCATTTTTTTTCAATATCCTGATGATTGAAGCTCATCGGTTTTTCCTCCCATATAATATGTATTGGTAAATATCAGATAGCGATTTTGGTTACACAAAAAACCCCTCATCCCTTAATCAGGGACGAGAGGATTGATTATATCTCCCGCGGTACCACCCACATTAGTGTTTACACACTCACTTCCAAATCCTTAACGCGGAAAACGGCAAGTGTTACTAATCTTCACACTTGCGACTCGAAGGCGAGTTCATGAAAAGCCTGGTTGACTTGCACCATCCGTCAACTCTCTAATTCAGGCAAGAATCATTACTACTCCTTGTCCATGTCCATTTATAAAACTATAAAGTTATTGTATTAAATTTCCCTTTCTAGTGCAAGTAATCACTGGCATTCTAGAAATTGTAATAACTATAATATGAAACAAAGTGTTATAAGGTGCACGCCCTACTAACGTCTATTTTGTATATTGTTATTATCCTGCTATACTTATGATACCTTTTTTGTGTGTCCACTTGTTGCTTTAAGATTTCGATCATAAATAACCGTGGTAAAAATAGATAGGATGAACAACACAATCATTACCATAAATAACATGTGCATATCGTACATATCTATTAAGATTCCACCCAATAATGGACCAATCATCCGACCAGCTGTAGCGGTACTATTCACGATTCCTTGATAGAATCCTTCTCTCCCTATTGGCGCCAGTTTGTCTGCAATAGTTGGTACAGCTGGCCAAACCAACATTTCTCCAATGGTCATGATCATCATGGCTACAGCAAAAGCAGTAAATTGTTGTGCTTGAGAAGCGATGGTAAAGGCAACCACAAAAATAAGAGTCCCTAGGATAATTTGTGTCTTAACTGTTTTTGCTAGGTATTTTATCATTTTTGCCAAAATAGGTTGACCTAATACAATAAGTGCCCCATTTATTGTCCATAATAGACTATATTGTTTTAACGAAAGGCCGATTTCTTGGGTGTAAGGGCCGATGGTTGCTTGCCATTGACAATACCCCACCCAACTTAGCATAAAGCCAATACAAAGAATCAAAAGAGCATGAAGTTGGGAATGATGATTCGAATCCCTTCGCCCACTAGTGTTATTGGACTGTTTACCTGCTTGTGTTTTAATTCCTCTGTATCCAAATAGGGCAATGAATAGAAAAATTAGATACAAAAGGGCGTTAGCAAAGAAGATCCACCGAAAAGAGATGGCAGCAACAATCCCACCTAAGGCAGAACCAATAGCCACTCCTAAATTAGAAGCAACATAAATCGCATTAAAGGCTTTTCGTCCGCCTTCTTTCCAGACTGACCCAGCCATTGCGTACATGGACGGAAAAACAATTCCTGAACCAAATCCAACAATAGCTAAAAATATGACATATTCTGGCCAGCCATTCCACACCGTTAATCCAAACAGAGCCATTACCGTAATCCCAATCCCTAGAAGAATCGAGCGATAGCCTCCGATTCGATCAAACAAATTCCCCCCAATTAAATTACCGGCCACACTTGCTGCCGAGTTTATCATTAAAACCATTCCTGAAATGGACATTGACTTCCCTAAATGGTCATGAATATAGATAGAATTTAAAGGCCATAAAAAAGAAGAGCCTGTAACATTCACTGCCATACCGATCACGAGAAGCCATAAGGCTCTAGGCATGAAAAACGCTCCTTCAAAATTATTTCGATATATTTCGATTAACAAAACAATTCTAGTAGTTTTTGCTCTCGTTGGCAATATATTTTCGGTAATGGATTTCATTTTTGTATGCCGCTATGATTGACACTAAAACAAAAAGTTGTAAAATTAAAAAATGAAAACACCAGGTAACTGCCATTACCCGGTGCTTTCGATGGTTTTTTATTTAACTGGAGGCTGTTGCGCTGGGAAGTAAGAATTGATAGCTTTGTCTTTCTTTTTAGAGTTATCTTTTTCTTCCACTACAGCCTTCTTCACTTTTTCAATCTCTGTATTTAATTCCTCAATACTGACGCCCTTTTTAACAAGCTCTTCTGTGGCAATTCGAATTGCCTCATTAGAAGCTTCAAGCGAAATTCTTAAAGAATTCATGGAGCCTTGCGGATTATGGAAACCAGCTGAACTTTCAGCAGCCACAATATCCCAGAACCATTGTCCTTTACGAACCTGATCTTGCGCTAATTTCACCTTGTCTGCACTAACTCCTGATGTAATCATTTTGTTCACATAGTAATGAGATGAAATTGATACATCTTCTGCTTGATGCAAGCCTTCCATATGAGTATCTTGAATATCAATCACACGGTCTTTCAATTCATCCAATTCACGGTTTGTATGACAAGTTCCGCAAGATGTTTTCATCGTCTTAAGTGGAGATGTCCACCAGTGGGAACTGATTTTTTTCTTACCGTCTACACGTTCATATGGCATATGACAATCCGCACACGCAACTTTTGCTTTTCCATGTGGCCCTTCAGAAAATGTTTCAAAATCAGGATGTTGTGATTTCAACATTGGTGTTCCTGAGACATTGCTGACCCAATCTTTTTCAAACCCTTTTTCTTTTGCTGTTGTTTCATAGTATTTAAACATATCTTCTGGTTTGAACCCGTTTGCCCATGGGAATGTTACTTCGCTATTTTTAGCATCGAAATAGTACTCGACATGACATTGTCCACAAACATAGCTGCGCATGTCATTTTTGGTTGGGTTGGACATATCCACACCTTTGGATTCCATTGCTTTCACAAAGCTTGGACGAGTCACACGTAAATCCATTGTTTCAGGATCGTGGCAATCAGAACAGCCGATTGGTGAATGTCCCATGGACTCCGCTTTTGGCCAAATTTCCGAATTAAAGTTTGCGCCCCAATATGCGTCACCCATTTCCTCAATCATATGAGGGACTGCAGTTGATTTACATGTTAAACACGAACCAACTGACTTGTCAGTAATCCGTGCAACTGAACGAATATCATCCAGTGCATAAATATGTCCCCGGTCTTCATTATATTCTGTCGCAAATCCGTATCCATTGAACAAGATTGGCAAATATGGTTCTTTATCCTGATCAAATTTACTGCGTTTTACAGATCCACCGTATTTTGTATCTTCCATTTTTTCATTTTTCTTGTAGCTATCATATTGAAGCGGGAATAAATCTTTAAATGCTTCATTGCTGATTTCATCTTTTGATAAACCTGTTTTCAGCTCACTGGCGTTTTCTTTTTCTTTAGCACCAGAACAGCCTGAAATGATGAATATGACAGCGACTAGCAAAATATAAGTCCATCGATAATTCCTAGCCATTGCTCATCGTTCCTCCCTTTTCTTGTAAAAGTTCTCCCTTTTTAGCGGGTTTATAAAAATCTTCATTTTTAAAACCTTTGCCATGTGGTACTGATTGATGACAATTTGTACAGCTCTCTTTTGCATCATGTGAAACATTCTTCAAAGTGCTCTTGTGGCAATTCATACAGTTATGATTAATCGCCTCTTTTGATCCGTCAGTTGGATGAAGCACCTCCGGTATATCTTCTTCGCCTAACGTATTGTAATAAACGTGACCAAGTCCTGACTTTGCTTTAAATGTATACTTACTCACCAATGAGTCATGTGGTAAATGGCAAGCAGCACACGCGAGCTCCGCGTGTGGAGAATCAGTGAATGAATCATAAACATTGTTCATAATGTGACAGCTCTTACAAAATTCTGCTGAATCCGTGTATGCCAAGGTTTTCACTGTTACAACTGAAAGGACGATTCCGAGAAATAATCCAATCACCAAAAGTAAGCGCTTATCTATTGCGAGCAACCTTTTCATCATGTTTTCACCTCCCTGGTAAAAATTTATATCTATTTATTAAAACACTTGATAGTGCTCTAACCATGGTTAGTGAAGCTTTTCAACTATATCAATCAACTTTTTTTTCGTCGTTGGTCCGGTAATTCTTTTTCTAATTACCCCTTTTCCATCTATAATGATTGTTTCAGGTTGACCAACAACGTTGTAGTTTTTAGCCGTTTCTTCCTTTGTATCAAGCAAGTAGATTAGCTTTGAATCATTTTTTTGTATATATTTTTTCACCCGATTGGTGGTTTCACCCTTTGCTAAAACGAAAAATTGGGCATCTTTATATTCTGACCCAAACGCTTCTAACTCCGGAGCCTCGTCAAGACATGGACCACACCATGTCGTGAAAAAGTTAATCACGACGATATCCCCTCTATAATCAGAAAGCTGATAAGCTTTTCCATTTACGTCCCTTAAACTAAAGTCTTTAGCCTTATCTCCTGGGGCCGCCGTTGTAGCTTTCCCACTTAAACCATTTACCAAAAATCCCAAAAAGACCACTACCACGATAAGAACCATGAATGAGATAGGATTCTTTTTCATCTATTTCTAAAGAAAGGATTTTCTTTCATCCTTCCTACCTTCCTTTCTGTGCTTACTGCGGATATTGTTTAGTTCAAGTAAAATTTCATGATCTATATTTGAATAGTCAGCAGTCTCTTTATGCTTATCTAAGGGCTGGTCTTCAAGTTTGAAGTAGTCTGCCACCATGATTTGGTAACGTTGTTTCATTTCCTGAAAATCAACCTCGGGTATCTTTTTCATTAAAAAATCCATTTCTAATTCGTTTATAGCTGAATAAATCATGTCAACAGATACAAAATCTTGTTGTTTTTGTTCATTGGCTGTAGGGTACCTTTTCGAATGATAAAAAGGAGAACCGATAAAATAAAAACAAGTAATGGTTACAATGGAACCAATAATCAAGAACCAATAATCCACATTCATTCGCTCCTTTCGAATTCAAAGAGACTAATTGACTAAAATAATTTCCGCCGCTCTTCATCCATTGTTTTTTCAAATATTTCTCGCTCGGTTTCATTCTTCCATTGTAGTGAGGTAGGATTAGTTTCAATCGAATTATTTCCATTGAAGGTGAATTTTTTTATCCCCTTCATAACAAACCAAAGTCCCAATAACAGGCCCACAGCTGGCATAGCCCAAGCTAATAATCCAGCCCAGCTTGTCCCTGGT
The DNA here is from genome assembly GCA_963524115.1 of uncultured Bacillus sp. Classification (GTDB taxonomy): domain Bacteria; phylum Bacillota; class Bacilli; order Bacillales; family Cytobacillaceae; genus Bacillus_BU. The sequence goes on along the minus strand of CAURFY010000071.1, from coordinate 3,682 downwards.
GTCCGTAATGCAGCCTGCCCATACTCATCAACATAAGATTTAATAATGTCATTCTGAGACTTTCCTTCATTTAACATGTCGACAACTTCTTCATAATAAATTTTTTTCACTGAACAGGTTGATAAGTCATGATCGGCATGCCCTTGCATATCCAACTGTTCAATCACATGTTGAAACTCCTTCGAGTTATAAGTAAAAGCTGCTAACGAAAGATTTGGGACAATCCATAGAAATAGAAAAGTTATCACCGTTATTTTCCGTTTCATTTCCGATCACACACCTTCCGAACGTCTTAAAGAGTGTAGGTTTATTCGATGAAATGCTGTTTTTCCTCCGATTAAGGCGATCGCTATTCCAATGACCATGATGAATCCTCCAACCCAAATCCAACTGACAAACGGATTTACTTTTACAAGAAAAGTAGCTTTTTGTTTATTCTCCCAAGAGCTTAAAACAACATATAAATCTTCCTTGAGATTTGTTTTGATTGCTACTTCTGTTGAAGGCTCTGGCCAATTGCTATAAAAGAGTTTTTTGGGGACAATGGTTCCATTATTTTCTCCCTTATATTTAACGCTTACATCTGCAAAGACTGTATCATTCCCTCGTACTGTTTTTTCGGTTAAGCCATTAAAGGTTAAGCGATAGTCACCAACCGCAAATGTTTTCCCTTTATCTACCGTTTTCAAAACTTCCTGTGAATAGGCATGGGAGGAAATGATTCCAACTGCTAGAATAGCCATCCCAATATGAACGACATAACCACCATATCTGCGCTGGTTTTTGATGGTTAATCGGAAAGCTGCTTTCAAATAATTCTCATTGGTTGCCTTTCTCCTTGCCTTCATTCCCCGCCAAAACTCAAGGAAATGGGTGCAAAACATAAATACCGAAGCAGATAAGCCAATGATGGCAAACATCCCATGAATACCAGACAGGACCATTGCGATTCCGAAAAGAACTGCTACAAGAAACGGTCCCATAATATTTCGGATAAACCGACTAAAAACAGCCTTTTGCCAGGAGATAAGTGGGCAAATAGCCATGAGGATAATTAAACACAGCATGATTGGCGCCATCACTTTATTGAAGTAAGGGGCTCCCACATTTACTTTTATCCCAGTAATGGATTCTGACACAAGTGGATACATCGTTCCCCACAGCACAGCAAAAGCTGCTGAGATCAGAATCAAGTTGTTTAATAAAAAGCTGCTTTCTTTCGAAAAATATGCTTCAATAGGGCGTGTCTCTTTTGTTAGCGGCTGATATCTGGAGATGTCACTATAAATTGCAAACAATGTCATGAATGACATAAAAATTAAAAAATAAGTTCCTAGGTTGGTATCTCCGAAGGCGTGTACACTTGTTAGCACACCGCTTCGAACTAAAAATGTCCCAAATAACGTTAAGATATAAGAAATAATGATGAGACTTAGATTCCATGTTCTTAACATGTTTTTCCGTTCTTGGATCATTACGGAGTGCAAAAATGCTGAAGCCGTAAGCCATGGCAGGAACGAGGCATTCTCAACTGGATCCCAAGCCCAATAACCACCCCAGCCAAGTTCTAAATACGCCCACCAACCTCCGATAATATTACCTAAAGTTAAAAATAACCACGCTGTTAATGTCCAACGTCTCGTTAGTTTGATCCACTCTGCATCCATTCTCTTCATCATTAATGCAGCAATTGCAAAGGCAAACGGAACGGCTAAACCGACATAACCTAAATACAAGGTGACCGGGTGAAGGACCATCCCGGGATTTTGCAGCATCGGATTTAATCCCTTTCCATCCGGTGGGATGATATCACTCATCGCAAACGGGTTTACACTTACCAAAAGAACGATAAAGAAAAATACAATATTAGCTAAAAGGATGCTCGAAACATATGGGATCATATCGTTATGTTTGTTTCGTTTTGCAAGCACAATCATCCCTGTATAGCAACAAAGCAGGAAAAGCCATAATAGTAATGATCCTGCATTTCCTGCCCAAAAAGCCGTTAGCTTATAGACAAGTGGCAATTCTAGATTTGTATAAGCTGCTACATATTTATATTGAAATTGGCTTGTGCCAAGTATATAAAATAGAAGGAACGCGGCAATGCTTGAAACGAACGTCAGCGACAAGATTCCGCCTTTGGCACTTTCAAGCCAAATAGGACTCTTTTTTCTTATCCCGATTATATTAGCAGCCAAAGAATAGATAGAAATAATGAGGCCGAGAATAAGTGAAATATTTCCTAATAGATACATGCTTTACACCACCTTTGCCTGTCTGATTGATGCTTACTCTCTTGATGGATAATGATTATACAGGTAGGCAACTTATGCTTTATTCCACAAGCTTACGAAGCAATTCCTGATATTCTTCCTCCGAAATATTTCCTTCAAGTAACATTCCTCTGAGGCGTTTCTTTTTTGTTTCCAGATCTGTCTGACCTAGATCAATTTCTGGAAGACTTGTTTCTATCTTTTTTTGTTTTGCTTTTCTCTTCAGGAATAAAAGGACAAGAATAGCGATCACACCACTAATTCCAGCAACTCCTCCTACCATTACTCCCATAGAAAGAGTCTTATTTTTCTTTACCTGACCTTGTTTAGCAGTTTTGTCTCCCATTTCTGCCATTAAATCCATGGTCGTTTTCGAATCTGATCGTTTATATTCCAAGTGAAATTTTTTCGTTTGATCCGGTTTCATTCCTTGAATTTGGTACATGAACATGTTCATTCCATACCCATTTTCCTGATGTGATTCTGCTGCTGGAGTTAACTTGAAACTATCTGTTTTAAGTGGCTCTAAAAATAAGATTCGAACTAAACCAATATTGGCAAAGCTTTTAAATTGGTAGTCCAATGTGTTTTTCTTTTGATTAACTTTTATATCATTGGAGTAATACTCAACTACAAATTTATAGAGCTCTCCAGGTTGAATCTCTTCACTAGTCGTCCATGAAATGGTTCCTCTTTCCTTATTTATGTCATACTCAATTTCGTTCATTTTCGAACCATCACGATTGTAATCAGCGACAAATCCGATACGAAAATCTTTTGATTTTAGAGGAAGGGGAATTTCGATTTGACCTCTTTGTGGTTGAGCACTTTGGTTCATTAATGATGCATGGAGTCCAACTAATAAAGGTGGATGGTCCTTCTTTTTGTCCATTGGGTGATAGGAGTATTCTGGCATCAATTGAATGGATAGCTCCTCCATTGTGAGAATCGAAGAATTTGGATCAGCGTTTGTCTCAGCTCTTGGATTATTCGGCATAATTAATAGTAAACACATCAGTAAACTCAAATAAATTGCAGTCTTCCTCATCTATGTCTTCCTTTCTGGTGGTAATATTATATGAATCAGTTGCCTTTTAAGTATTCACCTTGTCCTGTTGTACTACCTAATTTAACGATTTTTTAAGATAGGGTTCTGTGACGTACTTCACAGTTGAATCTCCAGTTCGTTACCTTTTTGTGAACTCTCTTTTAACACTAAATACACAGTGTTAATGCACTCTTCGCATTTTGTATTAATCAAACTTGCAAAAAACAGCCCCATACAACGGAATTGTATGGGGCTGTTTTTCTCTAATTATGATGATTGTTCTGGTTCTGGGTGGAATTTTGACTTTACTGGCTGTCCACCCGTCTTTTCATAATTTTTCTTTGATTTCTTCACAGGA
>CAURFY010000070.1:0-9864 GCA_963524115.1 uncultured Bacillus sp. | reverse complement strand
ATTCACCACGATTGAGAATGGGGAACAATTTAGCAATTTAGCCCGACTTGGCCAAAATTTATTTGAACGCATCGAAAATTTTCAAAAACCGATTATTGCAGCAATTCACGGTGCCGCACTTGGCGGAGGCTTAGAACTTGCTATGGCTTGTCATTTCCGCCTAGTTAGCGAAAAGGCCAAATTTGGATTACCAGAATTATCACTCGGCTTGATCCCAGGATTTGCAGGAAGTCAGCGGTTACCTCGTTTAGTAGGTACAGCAAAAGCGGCAGAGATGTTGTTAACAAGTGCTCCGATTAATGGCGAGGAAGCTGTAAAAGCTGGATTAGCTAATCATGCTTACCCAGAAAGTGAACTTTTTCAAAATGCTTTAAACATGGCTAAACAAATCGCAAAGAAAAGTCCTGTTTCGCTTAAAGCAATCTTAGAATTGTTAAATTTTACAAAGACTAAGGAGTTTCATGCCGGCGTTGAGCGAGAAGCAGTTTTATTTGGAGTCCAATTCGATTCCATGGATGGTCAAGAAGGTATTTCAGCGTTTATTGAAAAAAGGGAACCAAATTTCGTTGGTAAATAACCAGCAAAATTTTTTAATTTAAATTTTTTCAATCTTTAGAACAAAAATAATGTTCCGATATCTAGGAGGGGAAACAATTGAAAATTTTTGTATTGATGAAAAGAACATTCGATACTGAAGAGAAGATTACCATTTCCAGCGGCAAGATTAATGAAGATGGTGCTGAATTTATCATTAATCCATACGATGAGTTCGCAATTGAAGAGGCAATTCAAGTTCGTGACGCAAATAGTGGAGAAGTGATCGTTGTTTCAGTAGGTAATGAAGAAAGTGAAAAACAATTGCGTACTGCTTTAGCAATGGGTGCTGATAAAGCAGTATTAATTAATACTGAGGATGATTTAGAAACAGCCGATCAGTATACAACTGCAAAAATAATCGCTGAATATTTAAAAGATAAAGAAGCTGACTTAGTCATTGCTGGAAATGTGGCAATTGATGGTGGATCTGGCCAAGTAGGTCCTCGCGTCGCAGAATTACTAGATATTCCATATGTAACGACAATAACAAAGCTAACAATCGATGGAAGCAATGCTACAGTTGTTCGTGATGTTGAAGGTGATTCTGAGGTCATTGAAACAACATTGCCATTACTTGTAACAGCACAACAAGGATTAAATGAACCACGTTATCCTTCATTACCAGGAATAATGAAAGCAAAGAAAAAACCTCTTGAAGAGTTAGAACTAGATGATTTAGATCTTGAAGAGGATGATGTAGAAGCGAAAACCAAGACAATTGAAATCTATTTACCAGCACAAAAAGAAGCAGGTAAAGTCCTTTCTGGTGATTTGCAAGATCAAGTGATAGAGCTTGTTCACTTGCTACATACAGAAGCGAAGGTAGTTTGATTGATTGAGCGCTCGTTCATAATTTGAAAATAAACCAAGCGGGAGGTAGAAATAATGTCAAGAAAAGTACTTGTATTAGGAGAAGTGCGCGAAGGCACATTACGTAATGTTTCCTTTGAAGCCATTGCGGCTGCAAAAGCAGTCTCAGAAGGTGGAGAAGTTGTAGGAGTTTTAATAGGAGATTCAGTTAGTGGTTTAGGACAAGAACTTATTCAAAATGGTGCGGATAGAGTTGTAGTAGTTGAAGACAGTCAATTACAGCAATATACATCAGACGGGTTTGCACAAGCTTTGATTGCAATTGTTGATGCGGAATCACCTGAAGGAATTATATTTGGACATACTGCATTAGGAAAAGACCTTGCTCCAAGAATCGCTGGTAAATTGTCTTCTGGATTAATTTCCGATGTAACTGGTGTTGAGGAAGTTGGTGGAAACATCGTATTTACTCGTCCAATTTATTCAGGAAAAGCATTTGAAAAGAAAGTGGTTGTGGATGGGCTTATTTTTGCCACAGTTCGTCCAAACAATATTGCTCCTTTAGTTAAGGACGAGTCTAGAACTGGTGATGTAGCTTCTATCTCAGTCGAAATTAAAAACTTAAGAGCCATTATTAAAGAGGTTGTTAGAAAAGCGAGTGAAGGTGTAGATCTTTCTGAAGCAAAAGTAGTTATTGCGGGAGGTCGTGGGGTAAAAAGTGAAGATGGCTTTGAACCTTTAAAAGAATTAGCTAATGTTCTTGGTGGGGCAGTTGGCGCATCTCGTGGAGCTTGTGACGCAGAGTACTGTGATTATTCCTTACAGATTGGACAAACAGGTAAAGTTGTAACTCCTGATTTGTACATCGCTTGCGGTATTTCAGGTGCAATTCAACACTTAGCTGGAATGTCAAATTCTAAAATAATCGTAGCTATAAATAAAGATCCAGAGGCAAACATATTCAAAGTGGCTGACTATGGGATTGTCGGTGACCTTTTTGATGTGGTTCCACTTTTAACCGAAGAATTTAAAAAATTAAAAGTTCTATCTTAATAATTGAAACGAGCAGGCTTATCCTGCTCGTTTTTTTGTACATAATATATGGTTAAAAAGGGCAAATTATGGTCGCAAACAAATTATTAGCAAGTGGAGTTAAAAGGGTGATATACTTGCGTTAAGATTTAGTTTACCTATAGGAGGATTTAGAATGGCAATTTCGCATGTAACAGATCAAACTTTTTCAACTGAAACTAACTCCGGCGTTGTGCTGGTTGACTTTTGGGCACCTTGGTGTGGGCCTTGTAAAATGATTGCACCTGTATTAGAAGAACTTGATAGCGAACTAGGTGGCAAAGTGAAAATCGTTAAAGTAGATGTTGATGAAAATCAAGAAACTGCTGGTAAATTTGGCATTATGAGTATCCCTACATTACTTGTCTTAAAAGACGGTGTAGTGGTTGATAAAGTAGTTGGATTTTCACCAAAAGAAGCCCTTGCAGGTGTGCTTGAAAAACACGTTTAAACCTATTTCGTTTTTTTGACACGATATAGTAATAAGGAGGCTGATCCGAGGTCGTTTTTATACGGCTGAAGATTGGCTTTTTTAATTTAATAAGCCATCAAAAATAGTTTTGCTCTTAGTAAAAATAAAGTAACATATAATAATACAATTGGAATAAACATCAGGGGCTGAAAAGAATGAATGATACCATAAAAAATAAGCTCACTATTTTGCCTGACCATCCTGGTTGCTATTTGATGAAGGACAGACAAGGAACCATCATCTATGTTGGAAAAGCAAAAGTACTTAAAAACAGAGTCCGTTCCTATTTTACCGGATCACATGATGGCAAAACACTTCGTCTTGTAAATGAAATTGTGGATTTTGAATATATTGTAACCTCATCCAACATTGAGGCGCTCCTTTTAGAAATTAACTTAATAAAAAAATATGATCCGAAATACAATGTCATGCTGAAAGATGATAAGACCTATCCATTTATTAAGATAACAGCAGAGCGCCATCCTCGCTTAATTACCACCCGAAAAGTAAAAAAGGACAAAGGTAAATATTTTGGTCCCTATCCAAATGTCCAGGCTGCAAACGAAACAAAAAAATTACTTGATCGAATCTATCCGTTGAGAAAGTGCTCAACTCTTCCAGATCGAGTTTGTCTTTATTATCATATGGGTCAATGCTTAGCTCCTTGTATCAAGGAAGTGAGTGAACAAGAATACAAATCCCTAACTGATGAAATTACCCGGTTCCTTAATGGCGGATATAATGATATCAAAAAAGACTTAACTGAAAAAATGACAGAAGCTGCAGAACAACTTGATTTTGAACGGGCTAAAGATCTTCGTGACAAAATCATTCATATAGATACCATTATGGAAAAACAAAAAATGACGATGACTGATTTTACAGACCGTGATGTGTTTGGGTATTCCGTGGATAAGGGTTGGATGTGCGTTCAAGTCTTTTTTATCCGGCAAGGAAAGCTGATTGAGCGAGATGTCTCCATGTTTCCAATTTATGATGAAGCAGAAGAAGAGATGTTAACTTTTCTTGGACAATTTTATGCAAAACCGGATCATTTCAAGCCTAATGAAATTTTAGTTCCAGAAACAATAGATACAAGCATGCTCGAACAACTTCTTGATGTTAAAGTGCTAATCCCAAAGCGTGGTCAGAAAAAAGATCTCGTTAAACTAGCGGAAAAAAATGCAACCATTGCCTTGAAGGAAAAGTTTTCTTTAATAGAACGCGATGAAAAGAGAACAATCAATGCAGTAGAAAACCTCGGTGAGAGTTTAGGCATTTATACTCCGCATCGAATTGAAGCATTTGATAACTCGAACATTCAAGGAACCGACCCTGTTTCGGCATTAGTGGTATTTATTGATGGTAAGCCAAATAAAAACGAATATCGCAAATATAAAATAAAGACAGTAGTAGGTCCCGATGATTATGAATCGATGCGAGAAGTTACAAGAAGAAGATACACCAGAGTCCTGAAGGAAAATCTTCCCCTTCCAGATTTATTAATTATCGATGGTGGAAAAGGACATGTTGAAGCGGTAAGAGATATCCTTGAAAATGAGCTTGGGTTAGATATTCCGATTACTGGGCTTGTAAAAGATGATAAACACAGAACGTCTCAACTTTTATACGGGAATCCTTTACAAATCGTCCCGCTTGCTAGAAATAGTCAAGAATTTTATCTTCTCCAGAGGATTCAAGACGAGGTCCATCGATTTGCAATTACTTTTCATCGGCAATTACGAGGCAAAAATGCCTTTCAATCACTACTTGATGAAATTCCTGGCATTGGTGAGAAACGAAAGAAGCTTTTGCTTAAAAGTTTTGGTTCTTTAAAGAAAATGAAAGAAGCAAGCATTGAGGAAATGATCTCGATTGGAATCCCTGCCAATATAGCTCAAGAGCTGTTGGAGAAAATAAATAGTTAGGATTGCTAAATAATATTTTTATGTGCTATAATGTTAAAAACTTAAAAGTCGACACTTTAGAGCGTTAAAGTGAAGGTAGAGGTGCGAACTTAATCAGTAAAAGCTTGGAGAAGAATGAGCTTCAAGGAAAAGCTTTGAAAGGAAAGTTCGCCGAAGTAGAGAAAGCACTCATTGCTTTCTTTGCTGGTCCAACATTGAATAAATGTTGGATTGTCAAGACGTCTTGTCTTGGAGAGCTATCTCACTGTGGTTACGTACAGGATATTGAACGTTTTCACAGCAATGGGATATGATTTCTCATTGCTTTTTCTTATGCCCAAAAAGGAAAGAAAAAGCAGATTTAAATTAAAAATTTCTGCAGAAAGTAGGAGAAACAGTGGGGCTAATTGTTCAAAAATTTGGCGGTACTTCTGTAGGTAGCGTTGAACGTATATTAAATGTTGCCGAACGAGTTACAGAAGAAAAAAATAGAGGGAACAATGTGGTCGTTGTAGTATCAGCAATGGGAAAAACAACTGATCAACTTGTTGGTTTGGCAAAAGGAATTACAGACAATCCCAGCAAACGTGAAATGGATATGCTTCTAACAACAGGTGAACAGACAACCATTGCTTTATTGGCAATGGCACTGATTGAAAAAGGACAAGATGCAGTGTCCTATACAGGCTGGCAAGCCGGAATTATTACCGAAAGCGTCCACGGAAGTGCTAGAATTATGGACATTGAAACGGGTAGATTAAAAAAAGATTTGGAAGCTGGGAAAATTGTTATTGTCGCCGGATTTCAAGGGGTTTCGATAGATGGAGAAATCACCACTTTGGGAAGAGGTGGCTCAGATACAACAGCTGTTGCCTTGGCTGCTGCCTTAAAAGCAGATAAGTGTGATATCTATACTGATGTAACAGGGGTTTTTACGACAGATCCACGTTTTATTCGGGAAGCCCGCAAATTAGCCTCTGTATCATACGATGAGATGCTTGAATTAGCTAATTTAGGTGCCGGGGTTTTACATCCAAGAGCCGTAGAATATGCAAAAAATTATCAGGTTCCCCTCGAGGTTCGGTCAAGTTTGGAAAGGGAATCAGGGACAGTAATTGAGGAGGAAGTATCAGTGGAGCAAAACTTAGTAGTCCGCGGTGTGGCATTTGAAGAAGAAATTACGAGAGTATCGGTAGTTGGCTTACCTAACTCATTAACTGGTCTTTCCTCTATCTTTACAACTTTGGCAACCAATCGGATTAACGTAGATATTATTATTCAAAGCACGACCGAAAAGCAGACCACCAATTTATCTTTCTCAATCAAAAGCTCCGATTTGGAAGCAACCTTAGCTGTTCTTGAATCTGTAAAAGTAACACTTGGTTATGAAAGAATTGATGCTGAACAAGGTTTGGCAAAGGTATCTATTGTAGGATCTGGAATGATTTCGAATCCAGGAGTTGCAGCGGGTATGTTTGAAGTGTTAGCGGCAAACGAGGTTGAGATTAAAATGGTAAGTACTTCTGAAATCAAAGTTTCAGCTGTTGTTGAACAAAGACAAATGTTATTAGCAGTGGACGCACTACATCAAGCTTTTAATTTATCGAAAGCTTCGGTGAAATTATAAAAAACATGAATAAAGGCTGACTCGGGTGAGTCAGCCTCTTTCAATCATTAACGGTCTATTGTATCTTGTAAATCCCATTTTACAGTGAACTGAACCTTAGCACCCTTTTTTCGCTGGTGTTCAAACGCCTCTGCCAAAGCACCTTTTTGTAATTCTAACTGCTGTGCTAAAAAACCAGCTTCGAGATGGTAGGTATAATCAGGATTTGTTTTTAGACGTAATGAGATGATGTCACTTTCTAGTTCAAAAAGAATTTCTTGTTTGGATTCACTTTTAATCGTTAAAGTGCCCCACCCGGCTTTATTGAAAAAGATCATTGTTTCATCAATCGTATTAAGTTGGTATTTTCGTGCTAACCGCTTTCCAGCCCAATATAAAAGGTCAGGAGTATCTTTTCCAAGCAGATCCCTAAGGAGTTCTTCTCTTATTAGATCATAACCAAAAAAAGGCACTGAAAGAGACTCTTTTTCGGTTATTCTTTCTTTTATCGTAAGTTCACTCAATGTTCTCCCCACTTTCTCTAACTCTATTATATACATTTTCATTTAAAAATCAGCACACAATTGTCGATTTAACCGACAAAAGCATTAGGTAATAAAGGGATAATTTATCAAAAAGACAGCAAAAGCGATAAAAACTGATAAATTTTAATATTTTGAATACAAGAGTAACTAATTATTCTAAAAATGTCTATTTTTCAACAATTTTTGTATCCGTTTTCTTGACGCTTGTAAAAGACAGATGTAAAATGTAAATGTTACACAATTGTTAGAAATAACAGAATCATTTTTAGAATCAGCACTATTTAACAATTTTGAAAATGATAAAGTAACTCGTAACGCCATAATTAAATTATTAGGGGGGGTAAGCTCATGGCAGAGAATCGAGAATTTTTTTATCGAAGATTGCACTCATTATTAGGGGTCATTCCGGTAGGACTTTTCCTTACACAACATTTAGTTGTCAATCATTTTGCAACCAAAGGGCCTGAAGCGTTTAATGGTGCTTCAAATTTTATGGAGAATCTTCCATTCAAGTGGTTCCTAGAAACCTTTATTATTTTCTTGCCATTATTGTTTCACGCAATTTACGGGCTTTATATTGCGTTCACAGCAAAAAACAATGTAAGTAGATTTGGGTTTTTCCGTAACTGGATGTTTGCCCTTCAACGGGTAACAGGGGTAATAACGCTTATTTTCTTAGCGTGGCATGTTTGGGAAACCCGGATCGCTGCAGCAAGAGGTGCTGAAGTAAATTTTGATATGATGGCTAATATTTTATCAAATCCTATCATGTTAGCATTTTACATTGTAGGTATCGTTTCTGCTATTTTCCACTTTGCGAATGGCCTTTGGGCATTCTGTGTTAGCTGGGGAATCACTGTATCACCACGTTCTCAACGGATCTCTACATATGTAACAGTTGGAATTTTCGTTGCTTTATCCATTGTTGGAATACGTGCATTATTAGCGTTCGTTTAATAGTTTAAACGTTACCTAATTTAGTAGATCAATATGGAAGAAGACGTACTAGACGTACTAGCATTTAAGGGAGTGAGCCACGATGAGTAAAGGAAAAGTAATTATTGTCGGCGGTGGATTAGCCGGCTTAATGGCTACAATAAAAGTTGCAGAATCTGGAACACCGGTAGAACTATTCTCCTTAGTACCCGTGAAACGTTCTCACTCTGTTTGTGCCCAAGGTGGCATAAACGGAGCCGTTAATACAAAAGGAGAAGGCGACTCACCATATGTACATTTTGATGATACCGTATACGGAGGAGATTTCTTAGCAAATCAGCCACCGGTAAAAGCGATGTGTGATGCAGCGCCAGGGATCATCCATTTGTTTGATAGAATGGGAGTAATGTTCAACCGTACACCTGAAGGTTTGCTAGATTTTCGCCGTTTTGGTGGAACACAGCATCACCGTACTGCGTTCGCTGGAGCAACAACGGGACAACAGCTGTTATATGCACTTGATGAGCAGGTTAGAAGCTATGAAGTAGCTGGACTTGTTACCAAGCGTGAAGGCTGGGAATTCCTTGGTACTGTACTCGATGATGACCGTGTTTGCCGCGGCGTTGTTGTTCAAAATTTACAATCTATGGAAATTAAATCATTTGCTGCTGATGCTGTGATTCTTGCAACAGGTGGACCGGGGATCATCTTCGGAAAATCTACAAACTCTGTAATAAATACAGGCTCTGCTGCTTCAATCGTTTATCAACAGGGTGTTACTTATTCAAATGGAGAGTTTATCCAAATCCATCCAACCGCTATTCCTGGTGATGACAAACTTCGTTTAATGAGTGAGTCAGCTCGTGGAGAAGGTGGCCGTGTTTGGACTTATAAAGACGGTAAACCTTGGTATTTCTTAGAAGAAAAATACCCAGCATACGGAAATCTTGTTCCACGGGATATTGCTACTCGTGAAATTTTCGATGTCTGCGTAAATCAAAAGCTAGGTGTCAATGGCGAGAACATGGTTTATTTGGACCTATCTCATAAAGACCCACATGAACTTGATGTTAAGCTTGGCGGTATTATAGAAATTTATGAAAAATTCACTGGTGAGGATCCACATAAGTTGCCAATGAAAATCTACCCAGCCGTTCATTATTCTATGGGTGGATTATGGGTTGATTACAACCAAATGACCAATATTCCTGGTTTATTTGCTGCAGGAGAATGTGATTATTCTCAGCACGGTGGGAACCGTCTAGGAGCTAACTCACTATTATCAGCCATTTATGGTGGTATGGTAGCAGGACCTAATGCATTGAAATATATCAATGGATTGGAAAAGAGTGCAGATTCGCTACCTTCTTCTTTATTTGATCGTTATGTTAAACAAGAAGAAGAAAAGTGGAACAATGTTATGTCACTAAATGGAACTGAAAATGCCTATGTTCTTCATAAGGAGCTTGGCGAATGGATGACTGAGAATGTAACAGTTGTTCGTTATAATGATAGATTGCAGAAAACAGATGAAAAAATCCAAGAGCTAATGGAACGCGCTAAAAACATTAATATTAATGATACAGCTAAATGGAGCAACCAAGGTGCGGCATTTACACGTCAATTGGATAATATGCTTCAACTTGCTCGGGTTATTACACTTGGTGCTTTAAATCGTAATGAAAGTCGCGGAGCTCATTACAAACCTGAATTTCCAAATCGTGATGATGAGAACTTCTTAAAAACGACTATGGCAGATTTTGTTGATGAAAATTCTGCTCCGAAAATTAGTTATCAAGAGGTTGATGTTTCATTGATCAAACCTCGTAAACGAGACTATTCTAAGAAGAAAGGGGAGAATTAAACATGTCTGAACAGAAAACAGTTCGTTTTGTTATCACTCGACAAGATGGTCCTAAT
>CAURFY010000069.1:0-9875 GCA_963524115.1 uncultured Bacillus sp. | reverse complement strand
ATCGAACCCCCGACCTTACGGGTATGAACCGTACGCTCTAGCCAGCTGAGCTACACCGCCAAAATTTAAGGCACAAAATGTATAATACATAGAAAAAATTGTCCTGTCAACGGTTTTTTATTTTGGAAAAGTGGCAGAACTCCGCACCCCATCTTATATTTTTTTTAATTTAAACCTTGGATAAAGAGGAAGAGTACCATTAAAAATGTTCCCTTTTTGGTTTTTTCGGTGAAATGAGTCGAACAAAAGTTTAGTAGGCACTTGAAATTGTGACAAAATTTTGACAATTAAACATATATAATAATTAGAAATAGTAATCGTAAGGGAGTGTGGCTAATGGCAAAAGTAGAGAGGAATATAATTGAACCGATTGGAGAAGTAAATTTTAGCGGTTCAAAAATAGACTTATTTAGTGGATTGAAAAAACTTTCAACTAAATTAGAAACTTTTTTTATAAAAAAAGGCTATATTCTCTTGTTTATTGGTTTCTTATTAGGACGAGCCTTGATTTTAGAAAAACTAACCCCATTTAGTCTACCATTCTTTGCAGCGGTCTATTTAATTAAACGAGAAAGAGCTCCGTTAGCTCTTATTGGTTTAATTGGTGGTGCTATGACTCTATCAATCCCTGATACTGCCGTCAGCTTCGGAAGTTCAGTTTTTTTTCTTATTGTCTATAGGATTGTTGAGAAATGGTTAAAAAATGATTTAAAGACAGTTCCGATCATTGTCTTTTTTATTATTTTAGCCGGAAATCTACTTCAGGGTTATTTCATCGATCAAGAGATATCAATCTATGATGGTATTATGGCGGGTGTTGACGGTGGATTAGGCTGTATTTTAACATTAATTTTCCAACAAAGTATCCCCTTATTATCGATGACCAAACGGAGGCAATCACTAAAAACGGAAGAAATTGTTTGTTTAATAATCATGCTTGCATCGATTATGACTGGCACAATAGGTTGGACAGTTTACAACTTTTCAATTGAAAATATTGTATCAAGGTATCTAGTACTCTTGTTTTCCCTCGTTGCTGGGGCAACAGTCGGATCCACTGTTGGTGTTGTAACAGGTTTGATTTTAAGCCTAGCAAATGTGTCTAGCTTTTATCAAATGAGTTTGCTTGCTTTCTCTGGACTACTAGGTGGCCTCCTTAAAGAGGGGAAAAAGATTGGTGTTTCACTAGGACTATTGATTGCAACCGTATTAGTAGGGATGTACGGAGAAGGAGGAGGATTGCTTTCAAAGACAGTATATGAGACCTTGATAGCTATCTTGTTGTTCCTTCTTACTCCGCATGGATTAACCTTAAGGTTGGCAAAACATATTCCTGGTACGGCTGAATATGCGGCAGAGCAGCAGCAGTATATGAGGAAAATGAGAGATGTTACAGCTCAAAAGGTTTCCCAATTTTCAAATGTATTTCAGGCTTTATCTAATAGTTTTACATCAAATGATGTTCAGGGGAAATTCGATGATCCCTCAAGGGAGTTGGACTTTTTTCTGAGTAATGTTACAGAAAAAACATGCCAAACATGTTTTAAGAAAGACTATTGTTGGACAAGGAACTTTAATACAACGTATGACTTCATGAAAGAGATTATGCAAGAAATGGATCAAAATTACGGAGTGATTCCACAAAAGATATCGAGGGAATGGGAAAAACATTGTACTCGTTCAACTAAAGTAATTGATGCAATTGGTCAAGAGTTAACCTATTATCAAGCAAATCAAAAACTGAAAAGGCAAGTTCAAGAAAGCCGGCGACTTGTAGCAGAACAACTTCTTGGTGTATCAGAAGTAATGGATAATTTTGCAAAAGAAATTCAAAGGGAACGGGAAAACCATCACAAGCAAGAAGAACAAATATTAGAGTCTTTACAGGAGTTTGGTATACAAATTGAACAGGTGGAAATTTATAGCTTAATGAAAGGCAATGTTGATATTGATATGACAGTACCCTATTGCGAAGGTCATGGGGAATGTGAAAAGCTAATTGCTCCAATGTTGTCAGATATTCTTGGGGAGACGATTGTTGTCAATTCGGAGGAGTGTTCAACTTATGTAAATGGATTTTCAAACGTAACGTTTGGTTCAGCAAAAGCCTATGTCGTTGAAACAGGGGTTTCCCATGCAGCGAAGGATGGTGGGTTTGTCTCCGGAGATAGTTACTCCACAATAGAACTTGGTTTTGGAAAATATGCTATTGCCATAAGTGACGGTATGGGTAATGGCGAACGGGCTCATCTTGAAAGCACTGAAACTCTTAGTTTACTTCAAAAAATATTACAGTCGGGAATCGAAGAAAAGGTGGCTATCAAGTCGGTTAATTCTGTGCTGTCTCTACGGACAAATGATGAGGTATTTTCAACTTTAGATTTAGCGATGATTGATTTGCAAAATGCTTCGGCAAAATTTTTGAAGATTGGCTCTACCCCAAGCTTTATTAAAAGAGGGAGCAAGGTCATGAAAATCCAAGCAAGCAATTTGCCAATGGGAGTATTTCAGGAATTCGACGTTGATGTGGTTGGGGAACAACTTAAGGCCGGAGATTTATTGATTATGATGAGTGATGGTGTTTTTGAAGGTCCAAAGCATGTCGAGAATTACGATCTCTGGATGAAACGAAAACTCCAGGAGTTGGAGACTGAGGACCCACAACAGATCGCAGATTTGATTATAGAAGAAGTCATTCGTTCAAGAGGAGGTTATATTGACGATGATATGACAATTGTCGTTTCGAAAATACAACACAATACCCCAAAATGGGCATCGATTCCAACGCAAAAACTCCGCAAAAAAGCATAACGAGTTTTCATTTCTCTGTGTATAACTTCATTCTTTTTCGGCGAAGATGGTAGGGAAAATTGGATGGAGGGGTAAAGTTTGAAGACAGGGAAATTACGCCAAATATTATTAATTACTGATGGTTGCTCAAATCATGGTGAGGATCCTGTCGCGATGTCAGCCCTCGCGAACGAACAGGGCATCACGATAAATGTAATAGGAGTCATAGACCAAGATATCATTGATGAAAGGGGACTAAAGGAGATCGAGGATATTTCTATGGCTGGTAAGGGAGTTAGTCAAGTCGTTTATGCAACTCAGCTTTCGCAAACTGTACAAATGGTTACAAGGAAGGCAATGACACAGACCCTGCAAGGACTTGTTAATCGAGAGATTCAGCAAATTCTCGGCGGTTCAAAAACGGTTGAAGATCTACCTCCTGAAAAACGGGGAGAGGTAATGGAAGTGGTGGATGAACTAGGTGAGAAAGTTGAGTTAGAAGTGTTGATTCTGGTCGATACAAGTGCAAGTATGAAACAAAAACTTCCGACAGTAAAAGAGGCATTATTAGACTTATCGTTGAGTTTAAATGCAAGGTCAGGAGATAACCGATTTTCAGTTTTTGTATTTCCCGGGAAAAAGAATGATGTCGAAAAACTATTAGATTGGACACCGAGGCTGGAATCCTTAACGACTATTTTTCCAAAGTTAACAACTGGTGGATTAACTCCTACTGGACCAGCTATTCGTGAAGCATTAACTTATTTTAAGAAAAAAAGGTCATTAAGGAGTTTATTATCAGGTGATGATGAATCATTCTTTGAAGAGTCAATGTAAGGTTAGCCCAGGGACTGTAATACAGGGAAAGTGGCATCATCATCGTTACACGATTATGAAAGAGCTTGGTAATGGAGCAAATGGAATTGTTTACCTAGCTCAATCACTTAATGGATTAGTTGCCTTAAAAATGAGTGATAATAGTATGTCGATTACTTCTGAGGTTAATGTGCTGAAGTCCTTTGCCAAGGTCCAGGGTTCAACCCTTGGACCTTGTTTGCTTGATGTAGATGATTGGGAAAGGAGAATTGGCAAAATATCCTACTATGTAATGGAATACATAGAGGGACCTGATTTATTAACTTATATTAACAAAAAAGGACCAGAATGGACGAATGTATTAGTTCTACAATTATTATCTGATTTAGAAAAACTTCATCAAAATGGGTGGGTGTTTGGAGATTTAAAACCAGACAACCTAATTGTAACAGGTCCACCGCCTAGTATTCGTTGTATCGATGTTGGAGGAACTACCCTGCAAGGTAGAGCAATTAAGGAGTTTACGGAATTTTTTGATAGGGGTTATTGGGGTTTAGGAAGTCGCAAGGCCGAGCCAAGCTATGACCTATTTGCAGTTGCCATGATTATTTTAAACACTGTCTATCCAAAACGATTTAATAAAACGACCGGTGGGTTGTCACAGTTGAAAAATATGATTCGCCAAAAAAGTGAATTAAAAAAGATTGAGGATATTTTGGTCAGGGCTTTACAAGGGGTCTATGCCTCGGCAAATCAAATGCGTTCAGACATGCTTCATACCTTAAATCATGTACCTAATCGACCTCATGCAACAACAAGAAATAATAGGCAACAACCGGTGGCGATTAGTCGAGGGAAATATTCAAAACAAAAGAAACAAGGTGGAATGATTGAAACAATTATCATTGCATCGATCATTTGTATTTTTTATATTTTCTATATTTATGATCATCTTTAAAAGTTTAAAAAATAATTGAAACTTTTTTAAATCTAAATCGTATTGAAAGAAAACCGTTTAGGAATTTTCTTCTTTAATTAATGTCTTTGTTTTTGTATTGGAATAGAAAAAAGTGATAAGCTTTTAATAATCCTCTAAATATTAAGGATATAATTTGTTTCAAAGGAAGATTAGCATGTTAGAAAACAAAGTAACTGCTTTTTTTGAGCATCATGGAATTGAATTGAAAAATAAGGGTATCGTTGTTGGTGTTTCAGGTGGTCCAGACTCGATTGCACTTCTTCATTACCTGTTAAGTAAGCGTGACAATTGGAATCTAACGGTTGTAGCAGCACATGTTGACCATATGTTTCGTGGAATTGAATCTTTTAATGAAGCAAAATTTGTTGGAGAGTTTTGCAAAAAATATGGTATCCCCTTTGAGGTAAAGCATATTGATGTACCAGCTTATATTGAATCGTCAGGAAAAAACCCCCAAGTAGCATCCCGTGAATGCAGGTATAACTTCTTTAAAGAAGTGATGAGGAAATATGAGTTTCCTTATTTAGCGCTAGGACATCACGGTGACGATCAAATTGAAACGATTTTAATGAGATTAACTCGAGGGAGCTCGGGGAAGGCTAGAGCTGGAATTTTATTTAATCGACCATTTGCTAATGGCCAAATTATTCGCCCCTTTCTTTGTTTAACAAGAAAGGAAATTGAAGCTTATTGTACAAAGTATCTTTTGGACCCGCGGAGAGATCCAAGTAATGATAAAGAGATATACAGCCGCAATCGCTTTCGAAAATACACGTTGCCTTTTTTGAAAGCTGAAAATCCTTTGGTTCATGATCATTTTCAACGGTTTAGTGAAGAAATCCAAAGTGATGAGGAATATCTGCAGGAATTAACAGTCCAAAAAATGAATAAAGTAATGAAGAATGATAAAGATAAAATAACTGTTGACATTAAAATCTTTACAACAATGCCAATGCCTTTACAACGAAGAGGTATTCAACTAATATTAAAATATCTTTACAAGGAAAGACTTGATTCCCTTTCCGCAATACATACTGATCAATTACTTTCCTTAATGCGAAAGCCTCACCCTTCAGGCACACTTGATTTCCCTTACGGCATGCAGGTTGTACGTTCCTATGATGAATGTTACTTCACCTTCCATCAAAAGGAAATCATCCCATACCAGTTCGAAATTACTGAGCCAGGAGCCTTGTTGCTACCAAATGGGTCTGAAATGACGATTGAGGTTAATAAGCAGGGATTAGTGGGGAATGATGTAAACCAACTTGTTCTAGAATACAACCAGATTTCGCTTCCTATTATCATTCGTTCCAGGAAAAATGGTGATCGCATGAGGGTAAAGGGTATGGATGGGACGAAGAAAATTAAAGAAATGTTTATTGAACAGAAAATCCCAATCCATGATCGAAATGAATGGCCAATTGTTACGGACAGCGAGGACAATATTCTCTGGGTGCCAAGCATTAAAAAGGGCAATCATATTGTAAGGGATCATCCAAATACTAGCTATATTCAATTAACATATAAAAGCAATGATTCTTCTAGGGGGCAACCAGTAATGAAAAGGGATATTGAAAAAGTTTTAATCACTGAAGAAGAGATTCAAGACAAAATTAAAGTTCTTGCCAATCAATTAACAGAGGAATACCTTGATCGCTTTCCTTTGGCAATTGGAGTTTTAAAAGGTGCCATGCCTTTTATGGGCGATCTTTTGAAGAGAATTGATACACATCTTGAGATGGACTTTATGGATGTCTCAAGTTATGGGAATTCTACAGTATCTTCAGGAGAGGTTAAAATATTAAAGGATCTCGACACACAAGTTGAAGGTCGAGATATTTTGATTATTGAGGATATTATTGATAGCGGCTTAACTTTAAGCTATCTTGTTGAGCTTTTCCGTTATCGTAAGGCAAAGTCCATTAAAATTGTGACATTGCTTGATAAACCATCAGGACGTAAAGCCGATCTTCAAGCGGATTATGTTGGATTCATAGTTCCAGACGAATTTGTGGTAGGGTATGGTCTCGATTTTGCGGAAAGATACCGCAACTTGCCATATATTGGGATTTTGAGGCCAGAGGTATATAGCACCAACGATTAAGTGAAAAATAAGAAAAACAAATGAAACAAGCTTGATTTTAGTTACAGGCATCTGTTGGGGGTAATTCCTTGTAATGGTGCAATTTTCTATGATACTATTTAATATAGTTTGTTTAGAGTGGGAGGAGGTAAGGGATGAATCGGATCTTCCGTAATACCATCTTTTATTTATTAATTTTTTTAGTCATTATTGGCGTAGTTAGCTTCTTTAATGGCAATAACGAGCCAACCGAGAATATATCTTACGACAAGTTTATTGGATACTTGGAAGGTGGCCAAGTTAAGTCCCTTTCATTACAGCCTGAACGAGGTGTGTTTCAGGTTAAGGGACAGCTTGACAGCTATGATAAAGACAAGTACTTTGTAACTTACGTCTGGAATAGTGAAGAATCACTATCCAAAATTAATAAAGCGGCAGCTAATTCGAAGGTAGAAGTACTACCTGCCAAGGAAACAAGCGGATGGGTTACCTTCTTTACATCAATCATTCCATTTATCATTATTTTTATCCTGTTCTTTTTCTTATTAAATCAGGCCCAAGGTGGCGGAAGCAGGGTAATGAATTTTGGGAAAAGTAAAGCGAAGCTTTACAATGATGAGAAGAAAAAAGCCCGGTTTAAGGACGTAGCTGGTGCGGATGAAGAAAAGCACGAGCTAGTTGAAGTGGTTGAATTTTTAAAAGATCCACGTAAATTTGCTGAACTGGGTGCACGTATCCCTAAGGGCGTCCTGCTAGTTGGACCTCCAGGAACAGGTAAAACGTTATTAGCCCGTGCAGTTGCTGGTGAGGCAGGAGTTCCTTTCTTCTCAATAAGTGGTTCTGACTTTGTCGAGATGTTTGTTGGGGTTGGGGCTTCCCGTGTACGTGATTTATTTGAAACAGCTAAGAAAAATTCACCTTGTATTATATTCATTGATGAAATTGATGCTGTTGGTCGTCAACGTGGCGCCGGTTTAGGTGGAGGCCATGATGAGCGTGAACAAACGCTCAACCAGTTATTAGTTGAGATGGATGGCTTTGGAGCAAATGAAGGAATTATTATCATTGCAGCAACAAACCGTCCGGATATTTTGGATCCTGCGTTACTTAGACCAGGTCGTTTTGACCGTCAAATTACTGTTGACCGTCCAGATGTTAAAGGTCGTGAAGCAGTTCTTAAAGTACATGCACGAAATAAACCGCTTGATGAAGGGGTTAACCTTAAAGCGATAGCTTCGAGAACACCAGGCTTTTCTGGAGCTGATTTAGAAAACCTCTTAAACGAAGCGGCTCTTATTGCAGCTCGGCGAGGTAAGAAGAAAGTTGACATGTTGGACATTGATGAGGCTACAGACCGTGTTATTGCTGGTCCAGCGAAAAAGAGTCGAGTCATTTCTAAAAAAGAACGAAACATTGTCGCTTTCCATGAGGCAGGACATACGGTAATTGGGTTGATCTTAGATGAAGCCGAAATGGTTCACAAGGTAACAATTGTTCCTCGGGGTCAAGCTGGTGGTTATGCAGTTATGCTTCCGAAAGAAGATCGTTACTTCATGACAAAACCTGAGCTTTTAGATAAGTTAGTTGGATTGCTCGGAGGTCGCGTAGCAGAAGAGGTAGTCTTTGGTGAAGTAAGTACTGGTGCTCATAATGATTTCCAACGAGCTACTGGCATTGCCCGGAAAATGATTACTGAGTATGGTATGAGTGACAAGCTTGGACCTATACAATTTGGTCAAACACAAGGTCAAGTATTTCTAGGTAGAGATATTGGTCATGAGCAAAATTATTCTGATGCGATTGCATATGAAATTGACTTAGAAATGCAACGTTTCATTAAAGATAGCTATGAAAGAGCAAAAACTATTTTGACTGAAAACAGAGATTTGTTAAATTTAATTGCAACTACATTGTTAGAGGTTGAAACACTTGATGCTGAACAAATTAAACACTTAATGGATCATGGGACACTCCCTGATAGAACCATTAAAACTGATTCTGTTATACTTAATAAGGGATCAGAAGATGTTAAAGTGAACATTTCGATTAAGAAGGATGAATTAAACTCAAATAGCGATGCTACAGAGTTAAGTGCTCCTTTGGATAAACAGGATAGTGAAGATAAACCACTATAACAATTAGGTGCCCTTGATGGGCACCTTTTCGCTTATCTATGCCTGTGAAGATATGATTGAGTAGCAAGGCTAGACTCTTTTTTTCACGAATTATCGTAATTATGATATGATGCAAAATAGAAAATAAATAATAAATGTAAAGTGGTGAGATGGGTGATTTTTGTTTTTGACGTCGGCAATACCAACATTGTATTAGGTGTTTATAACAATGAGGAGCTAATACATCATTGGAGAATTGAAACTAACAGAAATAAAACCGAAGATGAATATGGAATGATGATTAAGGATTTATTTGATCACGTGCATTTACCATTTTCGGAGATTAATGGCATTATTATCTCTTCCGTTGTTCCTCCAATTATGTTCTCACTAGAAAGAATGTGCCAAAAGTATTTTCATGTTAAGCCTTTAGTTGTGGGACCAGGAATGAAAACGGGGCTCGATATAAAATATGAAAATCCTCGGGAAGTTGGGGCAGACAGAATTGTAAATGCCGTAGCGGCTATTCATGAATATGGTAGCCCGTTAATCATTGTTGATTTTGGAACGGCTACTACCTATTGCTATGTCAATGAACATAATCAATATATGGGTGGCGCAATTGCTCCTGGTATTGGGATTTCAACAGAGGCGTTGTACTCTAAAGCTGCCAAGTTGCCAAGAATAGAGATATCCCGCCCTGAAGATATTATTGGGAAAAATACTGTAGCAGCAATGCAATCGGGAATTTTATTCGGCTATGTAGGTCAAGTAGAGGGTATTGTTCAAAGAATGAAAGCGCAAAGTAATGAAAAACCAACGGTCGTTGCTACGGGTGGCCTGGCTACTCTAATTTCACAAGAATCAACTTGTATTGATGTAGTGGACCCATTTTTAACATTAAAGGGATTACAACTTATTTATAAACGAAATATGGAAAGTCTAAGAAAATAACCGTGCTACAACGAGAAAGAGGCATCATAATGAACGATTACTTAGTAAAGGCATTAGCCTTTGATGGCCACGTTAGGGCATATGCCGCAAGAACAACCCAAACAGTTGAAGAAGCACAAAAGCGACATCATACATG
>CAURFY010000068.1:0-9890 GCA_963524115.1 uncultured Bacillus sp. | reverse complement strand
CACCGCCCGCCCCTAAGGTGCGCGAAGCGCCTGGAACGGAAATCAACATTCTAGTATAACACAGCCAAATAACAAGCCGCCGGTTGATGTTTCGGCGGCTTGTTAACCATAAGTGGATGGAATCTTGGCAAGCCAATACCAAATGAGGAGCCAATGCTATGAAGGGGAAGGGCCTTTATTATTCGATTTGTGCGTTACTTGGGATATTTTGTGCTTTAATTGACTTTTTACCATTTATCATTATTTTTTTTGTATATGCGTATGTCCTGTATCGATGTAAGTCCTTTTCGGAAAAACAATTGGTTCTCTGCATCATGGTATTTTTTATATTTAGCATAATCGGGATGACTGCTACCGCAAGGAATAAAACTGTATTGACCGGAAGCGAGAAGCAATTTGAGGTTCAAATGCAACAATGGGAGATTGACGGAGATCAATTGCGAATTAAAGTAAAAGATTTAAAAACAGATGAGTTGCTCTTGCTGCAATATAGAATTAAATCTTTTCAAGAAAAAGAGAATCTTGCAAGTCAACTCACCTATGGTTCTAACTGTACTTTAAACGGTCAACTTGAAACCCCTTCATCCTCACGAAACCCCAACGCATTCAACTATCAAGAATATTTATCAAATAAACAAATTTATTGGATATTATCCGCAGATGAACCCCCAATTCGCTTTTGTTCTCAGCAAAAAGCTACCTTTTTATCTTTTACAGAAAAAATTCGACACCGGGGCATCGACTATGTTGAGGAAAACTTTCCTGACCCAACCGCTTCACTCGCAATCGCCCTACTTTTTGGTGAGCGAAACTTGATGTCAACAGAACTAGTTTCCTCCTATCAAAAAATAGGAATTGTGCACTTATTAGCGATTTCTGGACTTCAAGTCAGCTTTTTAACTGGGATTCTGTTTTTAATCGGTATTAGATTAGGCGTTGTTAGGGAAAGAATGATTGACGTCTTAATCGTTTTTCTCCCGTTCTATGCCTTGTTAACGGGTGCATCGCCCTCTGTTGTAAGGGCTGTTTTAACGATGCTGATCATTTTAATTAGCTTGAAGGTAAGCGACAACAGGATACAACCCTTGGATGCCTTAAGTTTTGCACTATTACTGTCACTGTCCTATGGACCCTATCTCATATTTGATGTCGGCTTTCAATTAACCTTCGCAGCAAGTGTTGCTCTCCTATTATCCGCTAAATTCCTTTCAAATGGTCAAGGACCCATTTCACAATTACTCCTTACATCAATGATCGCCCAAATGGCAACTCTTCCGATTATTTTATTTCATTTTTATGAATTCTCAGTAATGTCATTACTTGCTAACTTTCTCTTTGTCTCATTCTTCTCTGTCATCCTAACTCCGTTTATTTTTTTTGTATTTATACTCCACCCCTTTTTTGTCGTTCTATTCGAACCGTTACTATCGATAACGAATCAAATCATCATTTTTGTTAACCGTCTTATTGAGAAGCTTTCAATGTTACCGTTTCAAATGATTACGCTAGGCCGTCCTGGTGGTTTGATGCTTTTGATCTATATTGTTAGCATTTCAGCGGTATTTTTTCATTGGGAAAGCACACCAAAAAAGGTGGTAAAGGCGTCAATTTTATTGATACTCCCCATATTATTGCAAATCATGGTGAACATCTTGAACCCATTTGGAGAAATCACTTTTATTGATGTTGGACAAGGGGATTCCATTTTCATAAAATTGCCCTACCATCAGGGAACCTATCTCATTGATACAGGTGGAATTGTTCCATTTGGAAAAGAAGAATGGCAGGAAAAGAATCGAAATTTCGAGGTGGGCAAGGATGTTGTCACTCCTTTTATCAAAAGTAAAGGAATTAGTTCGATTGATAAATTAATTTTGACACATGGAGATTACGATCATATAGGAGGGGCAAAATCAGTCATCGAATCAATTAATGTAAAGGAAATTTTGTTACCAAAAGGAAAAGAACAATCAGAACTCGAAGAAGAAATAATAAATTTTGGGAAACAAAAAAACATTACAACAAACTTTGTTTCTGAAGGATTAGGCTGGAAGATTGGAACAAGCCAATTTCAAATATTATCTCCACCGAAAGAAATGGGAGGGGTAGACAAAAATAATGGTTCCATTGTCATTTTTGCCAAAATCGGAGGATTGTCATGGTTATTTACAGGTGACATGGAAGAAGAGATGGAAAAAAAGGTTATTGAGAAATATCCATCACTGCAAATTGACATATTAAAAGTAGGTCACCACGGAAGTAAATCATCTACATCAGAAGAACTACTTAAGCAAATACAACCTGAAATGGCTATTATATCGGTAGGAGAAAAAAACCGCTACGGGCACCCAAAACAGGAGGTCCTGACTCGTTTGCAGAAACATTCTGTTCAAATTTTGCGGACCGACCAACATGGAGCGATTACTTATATTTTTAAGAGTGGAAAAGGAACTTTTTCCGTATGGATTCCATAGTATAGGGTAAACCGAAATACCCCTCAAACTTCTTGTTGATTTTGGACTCACGATGTTAATTATTTCACGGGGCACACTTCACACGGGTATTATACCTCCACTGTAGCATGTTTCTTTTGCAAAAAAAAAGAAGACTGCAAGGGAGTTGCAGCCTTTCGAAAAATGAAACTATGTAGCGGATTCTTAAGATCCGACAACTTTTACGACAGTTGCAATAATAAACATTGTTGCAAAAAATCCGAATGAAACAAAAAACCCTGCACCTGAATCTAAGGCGTCATTACGTTTATCAACTTTATTTTCAAATTCGTTCACAGTCTTTTCCCCTCCCCTATTTCACTTTTTAGTATAAGCGAAACAAAAAGAAAAATCCAGAATTCTCTTTCATCTTCCTTTTATGACAAGAGTTGACACAAATAGTTTGAAAAAATCCGGCTAAAATAATATTACAAACGTGATACCGTCGCGAATTAAGTTCCTAGGTCTTATATTCACGACGTTTAAATATATCGGGAGTTGGTGGAATGGGAGTACATCAATTCCCTCCTAACTACTTGTCAAACTTCCTGCGCTTCTTTACGATAGAAGTATTAATTTAACAAAATCGAACGGAGCGAAGGATATTGGTTTTTGACTTATGGAAACAAATTAAAAAAAAGCAAATCTCTCCATTGTATTTATTATTTGGAACGGAGACATTTTTCATTAATGAAACAAAACAACTGTTAATTAAATATGCCTTGGATGAGGACGAGTCTGATTTTAATTTATCTACTTACGATCTTGAAGAGACTCCAATTGAAGTCGTCCTTGAGGACGCAGAAACTTTGCCCTTTCTTGGAGAAAGACGTCTGATCATTTTACA
The DNA here is from genome assembly GCA_963524115.1 of uncultured Bacillus sp. Classification (GTDB taxonomy): domain Bacteria; phylum Bacillota; class Bacilli; order Bacillales; family Cytobacillaceae; genus Bacillus_BU. The sequence goes on along the minus strand of CAURFY010000068.1, from coordinate 6,551 downwards.
TAACCCAGTTTTTCTAACTGCTGAAAAAACAAAAGAAAAGGTCGAACATAATCTATCAAAGCTTGAAGAATACCTTAAGCATCCATCCCCATTTTCTGTGCTAGTATTCATCGCATCCTATGAAAAATTAGATGAGCGGAAAAAATTAACGAAGGAACTAAAGAAATCAGCAGTTACATTTGAGTCAAAAAAATTGTCTCAGCCAGAATTAAAAAAGTGGATTCAAGAGCGCGCTTCATTGCACCGGGTGCAAATTACCGATGGTGCTGCTGACAGAATGATTGAACTTGTGGGCGCTAACCTTTTTATGCTGACAAGTGAAATGGATAAAATGTCTTTGTATGCAACTGAGACTAAGGTAATTGATGAAGGGATTGTTGAAAGTCTTGCATCAAAGTCATTGGAACAAAATATTTTTACTTTAATTGATAAAATCGTGAGTCGCAATGTCCAAGAAGCTTTGCAAATTTATTACGATTTATTGAAACAAAACGAAGAGCCTTTAAAAATACTAGCGATTATTGCTGGTCAATTTAGATTGATTTATCAGGTGAAGGAGCTTGCGAGAAGGGGTTATGGGCAACAACAAATGGCAGGTTTCTTAAAAACACATCCATATCGCGTGAAGCTTGCAGCAGGACATGCAAGGCAATTTTCTGATGAAGAATTAACAAAAATGATTGATTTATTAGCAGATGCCGACTATCAAATGAAAACAGGTGGCATGAATAAAGAGATGTTGATTGAAATGTTCTTACTTCGTTTAAATCAACCAAAATAAAAAAAACGACCCAAGATGGGTCGTTTTTTATACATAATTTACGCGTTTAAAGAATTTATTTTTTTCGCTAAACGTGATTTTTTTCTAGCAGCAGCATTTTTGTGGATTAGGCCCTTAGAAGCAGCTTTATCTAGCTTGCTTGCAGCATCAACGAAAGTTTCTGATGCAACAGTGTCATTGTTAGCGATAGCAGCTTCAGTTTTCTTAACCGCTGTACGCATAGAAGATTTCACTTGGATGTTTTGAGCTTTCGCATTTTCATTAGTTTTTACGCGTTTAATTGCAGATTTAATATTCGGCATTCCGTTCACCTCCTAAAAAGCATCGAGATTATATCAACTCGACTTACACATTCATAACAATTATTAAGAACAAGTGATATTTTATCAAACGCAAGGGCATTTTGCAATACTATCCCCACATTTTGCTTAATAGACGAATGTTTTATTAATAGAAAGGCAAAGATAGTTTTGGATGAACATCTTGGGAGGCGACCAATCCTTATATAATGGCTTAAGATAAGACTTTTATTAAAAATTTTCCAAAATTGACAATGGAGGGAAATAAATGAAGGATTCACTTGATTTGAGTAAATATTCCATTCGAACAGATCTTGCGGTAGAGGCCCGGGAAATGGCCCTTGCTGAAAGAGCCAAGACGGTCCAGAACGAAGAAAACCTCTCGCAAATTGAGGGGGTTATCATTAAGGAAAAAGAAGAAGATGGAATGAAAATTTCCATCGTTGAAATAACGAAACAAGCAGAAGAGGCAGTTGGTAAAAAACAAGGTCGCTATTTAACGATAGAAGTTGCGGGAATCAGACAGCAGGACAGTGAATTGCAACAAAAAGTAGCAAAGGTCTTCGCACAGGAATTTGCCCATTTTTTAAAAATGTTAGGTATTAGCGAGACTGCCTCTTGTTTAGTGGTTGGATTAGGGAACTGGAATGTCACACCAGATGCATTAGGACCCTCTGTTTGTGAAAATTTACTAGTTACTCGCCATTTATTTCAATTACAGCCAGAGAATGTTGAAGAGGGATTTCGACCTGTAAGTGCATTTGCACCAGGTGTAATGGGGATAACGGGTATTGAAACGAGCGATATCATTTTAGGAGTTGTTGAAAAAACAAAGCCTGACTTTGTGATTGCCATTGATGCACTCGCTGCAAGATCAATCGAGCGGGTCAACTCGACCATTCAAATTTCTGATTCGGGCATTCACCCTGGATCAGGTGTTGGTAACAAACGCAAAGAAATTAGTCAAGCAACATTAGGTATTCCAGTTATTGCTCTTGGTGTTCCGACTGTTGTAGATGCTGTTTCAATCACAAGCGATACGATTGATTATATCTTGAAGCACTTCGGAAGAGAGTTGAAAGAAGGTAATCGGCCGTCTAAGTCTCTTACACCTGCAGGAATGAGCTTTGGCGAGAAAAAGAAGCTAACCGACGAAGATTTGCCTGAAGAACAACAACGGAAAACCTTTCTTGGTATGATTGGCGTTTTACCTGATGAGGAGAAAAGAAAATTAATTTATGAAGTACTAGCACCTTTGGGGCACAACTTAATGGTTACACCCAAGGAAGTAGACGTATTTATCGAAGACATGGCCAACTTATTAGCAAATGGATTGAATGCGGCCTTACATCAAACCGTTAACCAGGATAATACTGGCTATTATACGAGATAAAAATACTGGGATGACTTGAAGAAAAGTAACAGTCATGGTTCTATCCTCTCTAGCAAATTCATAGTATTTAATAGAATTGCAAATAGAGGTGGAATCATGAAACATAATAGGGGAACTGGATTAGTCGTAACAGTGAAAGCGTCAAGTATCGTAAAAGCATTTATTGCCTTTTTGCTATTTTTACTTTTAGTATTCTCGCTTAGCGGCTTGATGACTTCGCTAAAGCCAGAATTTCGATTAACATCCTCATCTGTGAATAATGTAGCGACGAATATGACAGGGGAATGGCTGTATCATTTAATGGGTTCAGAGAATCATTATTTTCTGGGATCTCTTCCTGTTACAAGCCAGTCCCCAAAGTTAACGAACATCATGTTTAAAATGTCAGCAAATATTAATTTAGATGATCCAAGAAGTTTGTTAGGACGGGAATTACCCGGGTTTTCATTGTTTGATGGGAAAATAGTTGTTGCTGGTGAAGGGACAAATTATACAAATATGCCAATGGAATCAGCGCCACCGGTTGAGGTATTAAAAGCAGAACAGGAGGCTTCACTCCAAAATACTGAAGGAATAGATGGGACAGGCAATAGTGGAGATAGTTCGACTCCACCTTTAACAACAGGCAATAGAAAAGTGATGTATTTATATTTTACTCATAACCGAGAGTCTTATCTACCTTACCTAAAAGGCGTGACGGATCCAGATAAAGCGTATCATTCACAATTTAATGTCATGAATATAGGGGATAAACTGAAAGAGCAACTAGAGAGCAGAGGAATTGGAACAGCCGTTGAAAAAACAGATATTCAGGCAAACTTAAATAGAAAAGGTTTAGACTATTCCATGTCCTATCAAGAGTCTAGGCCAGTTGTCCAAGCTGCGATGGCAAGTAACCGGGACTATACTTATTTCATTGATATCCATCGAGATAGTCAGCGCAAGGAGATGACGACTAAAGTCATTAATGGACAATCATATGCAAAACTTGCTTTTATCATTGGGGCAAAACAAAGTAATTACGAAAAAAACTTGCAACTTGCCACTGAGTTACACCAACTACTCGATAAAAAATATCCTGGATTAAGCCGGGGGGTCATCGAGAAACGAAGTGGGAATGGGAAATATAACCAAGACCTATCCCAAAACGCTATCCTAATTGAATTTGGTGGGGTAGATAATACTTTTGAGGAATTGTACCGATCATCAGATGCATTGGCCGATGTCTTCAGTGAATATTACTGGCAGGCGGAAAAAGTAAATCAAAATACAAACCAACCCACTAATCAAAACTAGCTTGAAGGTGAAATCAATGAAACTATTTATGTTAAAAAGCTTTCTATTAGCATCCATCATGTTTATCTGTGTTCTGTTCGGGATGCAACAAGCAAATGATGGGATTCATCTGATGAAGGGGTACGATGACCCGAATACAGGTAGTGCTTTTACATTAACTGAGGGGAAACAAGGCAAAATACAAGGTTCCTTCTTAGGAAGAGATGTCACAAGTCATGATTTAGAAAAGAAAAAACAAGAACTTGAGAAGATGAATTCGTATAACTTTTTCTCAGCAACTGGGAAAAAGATCGCACAAGGAATCACAACAGTAACAGAAAAAACGATTGATATGATTGCTAAATAGAAGATCAATAGTGCAGGGAGCGGCTATCGCCTCCTGTTTTTTTTGTATGAAATTATAAATTTGTCGACTTTGGGATTACCGTTCGATAAAATGACTTTTTGAAATGAACCAAGTGAATAATCAACATGCCTAGGTCCCATTTTTATGTGCATGCGATTGGGAACGGAACATTGAATTCATGTTTGCGGACACCAATGCCGCTATTAAGGCATAAAGGGGTGTTTTTGGAAGGTTAACGGACATCAGATCCGTTATTCGGTAGTTAGCGGGCAGAATACAGTGGTTTTTATGAAAATAAGGTATCCTGTGTCCGGCAAATCTAAAAAATGGGGAATTTTATCAAAATAAGGTCCTCTGTGTCCGGTTGGGTTTAACCGAATGTTTAACCGAATGAAAGAGTTCCCGCCCACTCAACATATGCCTGTCGCCCCTGAGCAAGGCGCTTCCGCTTTTCGTGTTGTCTGGCTACAGCGCCTAGGGGCTCGGGGTCATAAGCCAATCCGTCAAGAAGGTTAAATAACAACCTTCTCGCCGGCTTGTCTTATGCCTGTCGCCCCTAAACAAGGCGCTTCCGCTTTTCGTGTTGAATGTTAATATCTCAATTGGTATAATGAAGAATAGTGTACATGCGCGAGAATAGTAGGAGTGAACGAGATGAACAGAGAAGAAAAATTAAAGAGACAAGCAAAAATCCGTAATTTCTCCATTATTGCTCATATAGATCATGGGAAATCGACGTTAGCTGATAGGATACTTGAAAAAACCAATGCACTAACAGCTCGAGAAATGAAGGATCAATTATTAGATTCCATGGATTTAGAAAGAGAACGGGGAATCACGATAAAACTAAATTCCGTCCAATTGAAATATAAAGCAAAAGATGGCGAAGAATACACCATGCATTTAATCGATACACCAGGACATGTCGACTTCACATATGAAGTTTCCCGCAGCTTAGCTGCATGTGAAGGAGCAATCCTTGTTGTCGACGCTGCGCAGGGAATAGAAGCGCAAACGCTTGCAAACGTCTACCTCGCACTTGATAATGAATTAGAGATTGTACCTGTTATTAATAAGATTGACCTGCCAAGTGCTGACCCCGAAAAAGTCCGACATGAGATTGAGGAAGTCATCGGACTGGATGCCTCGGAAGCGGTTCTAGCATCTGCTAAAGCAGGAATTGGAATTGAGGAAATACTTGAGCAAATCGTAGAAAAGATACCAGCGCCAGTAGGAGATCCGGACGGCCCGCTAAAAGCATTGATTTTTGACTCATTATTTGATGCTTACAGAGGGGTAGTCGCTTATATAAGGGTGGTTCAGGGATCGGTTAAGGTTGGCGATAAAATCAAAATGATGGCTACCGGAAAAGAGTTTGACGTAACGGAAGTCGGTGTTTTCACCCCTAAACCAGTGCTACTTGATGAACTAACGGTTGGTGAAGTTGGCTTTTTAACCGCTGCAATTAGAAACGTCGGTGATACGCGAGTCGGGGACACCATTACCAGCGCAAAAAATGGTGCTACAGAAGCCCTCCCTGGTTATCGTAAGCTGAATCCGATGGTGTATTGTGGTCTTTATCCAATTGATTCTGCAAAATTTAATGACTTACGTGATGCACTAGAAAAATTACAATTAAACGATTCTGCGCTCCAATTCGAGCCAGAAACGTCTCAAGCTTTGGGCTTCGGTTTCCGCTGTGGTTTCCTTGGTCTTTTGCATATGGAAATTATTCAAGAACGAATTGAACGTGAATTTAAAATAGACTTAATCACGACAGCACCTAGTGTTATTTACCACGTTGTGATGACAGATGGATCGGACTTAAAGGTTGATAATCCATCCAAAATGCCCGATCCTCAAAAAATCGAACGGATTGAAGAACCCTATGTAAAAGCGACCATGATGTCTCCAAACGATTATGTTGGGGCCATTATGGAGATTTGCCAAACTAAGCGGGGCATTTTTGTTGACATGCAATATTTGGATCAAAACCGTGTTAGCATTGTTTATCAAATTCCATTATCAGAGATTGTCTATGATTTCTTTGACCAATTAAAATCTAGTACAAAAGGATATGCTTCATTTGATTATGAGCTAATTGGATATAAGCAATCAAAGCTTGTTAAAATGGATATCCTTTTAAACGCTGAAAAAGTGGATGCGCTAAGCTTTATTGTTCATAACGATTTTGCATATGAGCGAGGTAAAGTCATTGTCGAGAAGCTAAAAGAATTAATTCCACGCCAACAATTTGAGGTACCCGTTCAAGCAGCAATTGGTCAGAAAATTGTAGCGCGCTCAACGATTAAATCTATGGGTAAAAACGTCTTGGCTAAATGTTATGGCGGTGATATTTCTCGTAAGCGGAAGCTTTTAGAGAAACAAAAAGAAGGTAAAAAACGGATGAAGCAACTCGGCAATGTGGAAGTGCCG
>CAURFY010000067.1:0-10063 GCA_963524115.1 uncultured Bacillus sp. | reverse complement strand
GCCATCGGTAGCTTTTGAGAATAAAATCATGAACCAGCAAGACATGAATAATAAAAAAATTATTAATGCCATATTAGGTATGGGTCTCCTTCTTTCTGGCACTCAGCTATTGGATTATAGTTTTCGAGTTGGGGTTTCTTTTATGGTTGTCGGATTGCTAATAACCGTAATCCAGGTTATGCGAAAATCAACCAGAAAAAGAAGAAGACCCCCAAGAGGCCATGGTTTTATGAAGTAAAAAAACATTTAGTTCAATACACAGGACTGTCGAGATTTTTCGGCAGTCCTTAAAATGTTAAAAAGGGATGTGCACAAACTTTCATTTGTGAAAATTTATAAAAAATGGTTTTAGTAAAAATTTCTGATTGCGTAAGTCGAACCCATGAGTTATTATAGTTTTTACGTGTTACGTATAATGATGGTATAAAAAAATGAACTGTAAGTTTATGGGAGGCATAAAGTGAATACAACTAATACAAATACAACCAAGCCGCAATGGGGGATTATTGTCATTTTGCTAATTGGGGCTTTTATTTCTATGTTAAATGAAACTCTTCTTAATGTGGCGCTGCCATCAATTATGAAGGATTTAGATATTCCAGCATCATCTGTTCAGTGGCTTTCAACAGGTTATATGTTAGTGAATGGAATCATGATTCCAGCCACAGCATTTTTGATTCAAAAATATTCAACTCGCCGCTTATTTTTAACGGCATTGAGTTTATTTACCCTCGGTACGATTATCGCGGGTTTTGCGACAACCTTTCCGGTATTATTAAGTGCACGTATGGTTCAAGCATCAGGATCAGCGATTATGATGCCATTGTTAATGAATGTTATGCTAACAAGCTTTCCAATTGAAAAACGGGGAGCGGCAATGGGGTTATTCGGTTTAGTATTTATTTTCGCTCCAGCAATTGGTCCAACTTTATCTGGTTGGCTCATCGAACATTATAACTGGAGAATTCTTTTCCATCTCGTTACGCCAATTGCGGCAATCGTGTTAGTCGTTGCCTTCTTTTTACTAAAAGATAAAAAGGATAAAGTGGATCTCCGACTTGATTTATTTTCGCTTGTCCTTTCAAGCATCGGTTTTGGTGGTTTATTGTATGGATTTAGTTCTGCAGGAACCAAAGGTTGGGATAGTCCGCAGGTTTACGTAACGCTTATTATCGGCGCGATTTCATTAGTATTATTTATCTTGCGTCAGTTTAAGCTAGAAAAACCGATGTTGGAATTCCGGATTTATAAATACCCAATGTTTGCTTTATCATCAGCTATTTCAATTTTTATCACTATGGCTATGTTTTCAGCTATGCTGTTATTGCCAATATATGTGCAGACCATTCGTGGGATATCACCATTCCATTCCGGTTTATTGATGTTACCAGGTGCCATCCTTATGGGAATCATGTCACCAATTACAGGTAAATTATTTGATAAATTTGGTGGACGAATTTTAGCGATAACTGGTTTAACGATTACGACTTTAACAAGTTACGCATTCAGTAAGCTTTCATTAGATACGTCGTATACACATCTACTTCTGATATATTCAGCTCGGATGTTCGGAATATCGATGGTCATGATGCCAGTTATGACAAACGGTTTAAATCAGTTGCCTGCCCACTTATATCCACACGGGACAGCAATGAACAATACAATGCAACAGGTTTCTGGTGCAATCGGCTCAGCGTTGTTGGTTACGGTTATGTCAAACCGGATGAAAACCCATGCTAAAGAAATCGCCGATTCTGCAATGAAACATTTTACAGGGCAGCCGACTCCTGATGCAATCGCGACGATGAAACAGCAAGTAGCAACAAAAGCCATGCTAGAAGGAATTAATGACGCCTTCTTAGTCAGCGTAGGAATTGCACTAGTCGCACTCATTCTTGCATTCTTTATCAAACGCACATCGAAACAAATGCAAGGTTCAAAACAGGAAGGTGCAAAAAGCACCATCACTACAAAGGCAGTTACAGAAAATTAACATGAGAAACTCCGTGTCCATTTAAGGGCACGGTGTTTTTTGTTAAGGAAACCTTCTTTTTGTAACAAGTAGATCACTGATGTTTTTAGCGTAAATATACTCGCAAACATTCGTTATAAAAGGTATAGTATTTATGTATAAAAAACACTAATAATAGAACTTTTTAAAATATATGGTGGTGGAAAATGTTATGCTAAGAGCCAAAATATCGACTTATGAGCGAATTGCGATTGATCTAGCTAATCGGATATATGATGGGAAATTTAAAGAGGGTGAAAAGATCCACGGTAGATCTACCTTGGCAAGTGATTATAAGGTATCTCCTGAGACAGTAAGAAGAGCTATCAAAATTTTAGAAGATGTGGAAATCGTTCAATCAACGAAAGGGAGCGGGATTGTCATCTCATCCCGTGAAAATGCGTTTAAATACATTAACAGGTTTTCAAGTCTGGCGAGCATTAATGATTTGGAAAAGGAAATGAATACATTAATTTCAGAACGTGAAAAGCTGGACGATCAGCTATTTGAAACAGTACGAAAAATCAAGGATTATTCAGTTAAAATGCGCTACACAAATCCGTTGGCTCCGATCGAAATAGAGGTAGGTTCCGGATGCAGCCACATCGGAAAAACCATATCAGAAGTAATGTTTTGGCAAAATACTGGTGGAACTGTGATTGGAATGAAAAGAAAGGGAGATCTGATCATCTCTCCTGGGCCATATGCTTTAATTTTAGAAGGAGATATCCTGCTGATTATCGGTAATGAGGTAGTTTACGATAGAGTACGTAGTTTTCTACAAGATTAAAAAATCCATAATAATAATAAATGAATCGGCTCCCTTTATAATAAAAGGAGCCGATTTTTAACTTCTATTTTATTAACCTTTCTTGTTTCAAAAATTCCTTTGCTACTTTTGCCGGGGCTTGTTTTAAGCTGTCTACTTTATAATTTAGTTCACGCATCTTTTCATCTGTTAGTCTTCCAGACAAGGAATTGATGGCATCTCTAAGTTCAGGATATTTTTTTAATGTCTCCTGTTTAATGATAGGTACAGCATAGTATGGCGGGAAGAAGTTCTTATCATCCTTTAATACCTTTAAATGAAACGCTTCGAGTAAACCGTCCGTGGAAAAAGCATCAATAGCATCACTCTTATGATTATCAAGAGCGGTATAGCGTAATCCGCCATCTAAAGCTTTTACCTCTTTAAAATTCATTTCATACTTTTTGGAAAGTCCGATTAAGCCGTCCTCACGATTCGAGAATTCGATTGTTGGACCAAAAATTAAGCCATCGCTCACTTTTGCAAGATCAGAAATTGAATCCAATCCATATTCTTTTGCAGTTTCTTGTCGCACCGCCACAGCATAGGTGTTATTAAATCCAAGCGGTTTTAACAATTCAATCCCATATTTTTGGTTGAATTTCTGTTTAACAGTGTCATAGACTTGATCTGGATCACTCTCAGGAGGCTCATTCAAGATATTTACTAATCCAGTCCCTGTGTATTCTACATATATATCAATATCTCCATTGTTAAGAGCACTAAAGGCTACTTGACTTCCGCCAAGATTAAGCTTTCTTTCTACTTCAATATCAGTCTTGTTTTCTATTAAGTCAGCTAGTATGTTCCCTAATATTAGTTGTTCACTGAAATTTTTTGATCCAATTACAATCTTATCTTCTGCTTTTACCCGTGAAAAAATCGTAATTGTACCTGCTGCAATCAGCAATATAATGCTGAACGCAATGATTAATCTTTTCGATTTGCCATTGCTCTTTTTAGATGATGACTGTTTGCTTCGCTTTTTACTAGTATAGGAAAGTGAAGTTTCCAGTTTCCCGACAACAAAGTCAATTAGCAGTGCTAATATACATGCTGGGATTGCACCACCCAAAATCATATTATTATCGACGGTTTGTACACCTGAAAATACGAGGTAACCTAGTCCGCCAGCACCAACAAAAGCGGCAATTGTCATCAATCCAACAGCTGTAACGGCAGAAATTCTGATCCCAGCCATTATCATTGGGAAGGCTAATGGCAACTGAATCTTTCGCATCGTTTGACTCTTGGTTAAACCGATACCTTCAGCAGCTTCGAGAATGTCTGAATCTATATTGGTCAATCCAGTATAAGTGTTTTTGACAATTGGAAGCAGGGAATATAGAACGACCATAACAACCGCTGGAGTACTCCCAATGCCAATAAATGGGATTAAGAATCCTAGGAGTGCCAAACTTGGTACGGCTTGGATGACATTAGTAGTACCAATAATAGGTTTCGATAGCTTCGGCTCTTTTGAGATAAGTATACCAAGTGGAACGCCAATCATAATTGCTATTGATACAGAAAAAACACTTAAGTAAAGATGTTGACCTAGTAAACTGAGAATTTGCTGATAGTTTGTTGTGATGTATGTCCAAAATTCACCCATTAAAAGGCCACCTCCAAATCAATTAGTTGGCTACTTAAAACGGATAAAATGCTGCTTCTTGTAATAAGTCCAATCAACTTCTTTTCCTCATTGATAACGGGTACATAACCGATTTTATTTTCATTCATCGTGACCAATACCGAGATTAAGTTTGAATCCTGGGTAACGAACAGAACATTTTGATTCATTACTTCATCGATGATGGCAGTTCGGTTTAGTAATTGGATGCTCTTCAACGTTACCATTCCAAGCAGGACATTATTTTTATCCGTTACCATTAAGCTGTCGACTTTATTTTCCTTCATGATCTCGATAGCTTGAAGAACATTTCGTTTCGGAGAAATTTTAACGGGGTTGTGAACCATAATATCTTCAGATTTTAATAATTCGGGGTTATTCCAGACCCGTCTTTTACCAATAAAGTTTTCCACAAAGTCATTTGCAGGATATTTAAGAATGTTTTCAGGGGTATCATATTGAAGAATATTACCATCCTTTAGTAAACAAATTTTGTCGGCAATTTTGATTGCTTCGTCCATATCATGGGTTACGAAGATAATCGTCTTGTTTAATTCCTTTTGCATTTGGAACAGTTCCTCTTGTAGCGAATTCCTTGTGACAGGATCCAAAGCACTGAATGGTTCGTCCATCAAAATAATGTCAGAATCGGTAGAAAAAGCCCTTGCCACACCAATTCTCTGCTGCTGTCCGCCACTCAATTCCCTAGGGAACCGATGTAAATATTCAGTTGGATTCAATCCAACCATGTGAAGTAACTCCGCGGTTTTTTTTGTGATTGCTTGAGGATTTTCACCTTTAAGCTTTGGAATTAGCTCCAAGTTTTCTTGTATCGACATATGAGGAAACAGCCCGGTGTTTTGAATAACATATCCAATGTTTCTTCTAAGTTCAATTGCATTTAAAGTGGAAATATTTTTTCCATTTACAAATATTTCACCCGAAGTAGGTTGAATTAATTTATTTACCATTTTCAATAAAGTGGTTTTGCCACAACCACTTGGGCCTACAAATACAACCAACTGACCTGCTTCAATATTTAATGAAAAATGATCAATAATGGTCTTGGATCGATACTTCTTTCCAATATTTTTGAACTGAATCATTTACACTCCTCCTCTATAAAACTATTTGATTCGATAAATGCAACAACTTAATGCTAACATACAAGTTGTTAGTTTGTCGAATTGTGAAGGAAATAGTTTTTTTACAAAATATAAAAACCCTATTGACCTTAACGCTACGTAAAGGTGTAAAGTTGATTTATCAGGAGGTGATCAGATGGAATATACAGTGCAAAAGCTTGGCAGTCTTGCAGGAGTGAGCACCAGAACGCTAAGGTATTATGATGAAATTGGAATTCTAAAGCCGGCAAGAATCAATTCATCAGGGTACCGAATCTATGGGCAAGCGGAGGTAAACAGGCTGCAGCAAATTCTGTTCTACAGAGAATTAGGTGTGAGCCTAGACAACATTAAGGATATCGTAACCGCGCCTTCGTTTGATGGTGCAAATGCACTGAAAGTACATCGCGAAAAGCTTCTTGAAAAAAGACAACAATTAGATTTATTAATCGCTAATGTCGATAAAACAATCGCTTTAACTGAAGGGAGAATTACCATGAGTGATAAAGAAAAGTTTGAAGGCTTTAAACAAAAAATGATTGATGAAAATGAGAAAAAGTACGGTAAAGAAATCCGTGAAAAATATGGTAAAGATACAGTTGAAAAGTCCAATGCTAAACTTAAAAACATGACCCAAGAACAATTTGACGAGGTAACCAGTCTTGCAGACCAAGTACAGGTGACCTTAGCTCAAGCTTTCGAAACGGGTGACCCTGCAGGAGAGTTAGCTCAAAAGGCAGCAGACCTCCACAAACAATGGCTGACTTATTATTGGAAAGAGTACTCTAAAGAGGCTCATGCAGGTTTGGCGCAAATGTATGTAGATGATGAAAGATTCACAGCCTATTATGATAAGGAAAAGCCAGGTACTGCAGAATTTTTACGAGATGCTATCCACATCTATACGGGGATGAAAAAATAAACATGACTAAGTGAAACCATTTGGAAAGTTAGCTTATAGTTACGGAGAAAGAAGCGATTGGAAAATTTGTCGCTTTTTTCTCCGTATTTCCTTCTAAATATGTTAAATTATTCCTTAGGAGAGAAGGGGATAAATTTGACAGGGTTCAACAAAAAAGAACTAATCGAGATTCTCGATGGGTATTATGTTTGTGATATTAATGAGGAGTTAATGATCCATAATTTCGAGATTGACCCAAACCGTTTTGATGATATTGATAACACGGGGAATTGTTTCATATCTATATCAAATACAAGATGGAACTTAGCAAACAACAAAGAAACAGGATGGGTTGACGGGAATGAAAAGGCACTCCATTTTTACCCGAAATGCCAATTAATCATCACCGAAGAGCCAATTGAGTCTTTACATGATCAAGTAATGCAACTGATTGTAAAAGATAGTTTTGCTGCGATTCAACTATTGGCAAAAGCAGCTCGAAAAAAAATGAAGAATCCCGTAATTGGGATTACTGGTTCTGTTGGTAAAAGTTCTACTCGTCTGATGATTGAACATTTGCTTACAGGAAAAAGGATTGTTGCAACACGCGGTAACCATAATACTCAGGTAGGGGTTCCTTTGTATGGTGCTAAATTATGTAGTAATCCTAATGTGGGAATTATTGAAATATCGTTAAATGCGCTGAATAACCGTGGGAATCAATCGCTTGTCATTGAACCAGATATATGTATTGTTACTTCCATTGGAGAGGCTCATTTATCAACGCTTCACTCAAAAGAAAATATAGCGAAGTTTAAAGCGAGGATCTTCGAAGGACTTAAACCAGGGGGACTTGCAATCCTAAATCAGGATATCAAGGAATTTGATATTTTATTTCAAAAAGCAAAAGAAAAAACAAACATAATAAAGACTTATAGTCTGACAAATCCACAAGCAGATCTTTATTTAAAGAATGTCACACATGCAAAATATTTAACAAAAATTGAATTTCACTATAAGGAAAAAGATTATCGTTTTGAAATGAAAATACCGAGTAATGGAATGATTGAAAATGCCCTATGTGCTTTTTTATGTTTAGCAGAAATGGGGTATGAAATTGCTCCATTATTAATAAAAATCAGTGATTTTAAGTCGTTTGATCGAGTTATGGAGTTAAAACAAATAAAAACTCTTGATAATAGATTGGTTGATGTATTAGATGATACCCATAATGCAGCGATTCCATCTATGTTAAATGCGATTGATACATTTAAGGCAAAAGCCCCTTTTTATGCTGGGACAAAGATTCTTGTATTAGGCCAAGTAGCTGATTTGGGAGAACAGAGTCAGAAGCTCCATGATGAACTATTACCGAAAATATTGTCTGCTGGAGCAGATTACGTTTTTGGCCATGGTCATTATATGCGAAATGTGATCAAGCAATTGCCAGCAGAAAAAGTGGTTGGTTGGTTTGATAATGCTAAAGACTTGGCTAAGAGGATTCCTATGTATTGTTCCGATCAATCAATAGTTTTAGTTAAGGGATCAGTTTCCGGGAGCGACTTTCGAAGAACGAGTTATTTATTGCCAGGTCAAATCAAAGTTTCGGATAAAAAGCCAAACAATTATGAACCATCATCAATAGCTGAGGTCATCCAACCAACGTGGGGGGCGATTTGTTATGACATGGAGAAAAAGGAAAAAATCAATATAAAAGGAGATCCACGTTCATCCTCTATTGAGGGCTTGGGTCCGATCATTTTATTGCTCTTAATACATAAAATAGGCATTGAGAAAAATAATCTTGTTGCTTTGAAAAAATGGCCAACCAATCGAGGATATAGCCTCGAGAATAAACCCTTTAAAACGGGAGAAAATTTTTCTTTAATAGAGCTAATGAAAGAACTAATAAAGACTCAGCACCCTAGTGCAACTTATGAACTTGCTCATTCTTTTTATAGTGGTAGCAAAACAGCTCTAGAGGAAATTGCTAAGATTGCAAAATCAATTGGGATTTCTTCTTCTGCAACCTATAATTTAACTGGAAGATATAGAGTGAAAGAACAACAAGCTTACAACCTAGAAGATTTGTATAAAATAGGAACAATTTATTTTGAACAAAAAGACCTATTAAAACAACTACCAATTCTAAAGATAGGTGCAAACCAAACAGAGGTGCATGTAGTTGAATTTGGGAATGTAAGAAAAGCAGCAATTTGTTTTTATAAGAATCTGTTGATCTGTATAATCGGGTGTGCAAATCGCAACCAAATGGAGGAAATATTATCAACTTTTCAAATGGAAAGATTAGCTAAACGCGTTAAAAAAGAGGAACTGATACATTGAAACGAGAACAATAAGGGGATGATTTTTGAACAAGCAGATAAACTATCAAAAGGACGGATAATATGTTGGCTAAACTAAAAGTTTCCATGATCCAAATGCAAGTTAGCAATCAGGTAGAAGAAAATGTAAGCAAAGCGATTGAATTAATAATCGAAGCAGGGAAAAGCAACCCAGATGTCATTATTTTACCTGAGAATTTCCACATGATGGGTAGAAAAGACGAATTTTTTGAAGCAGCAGAAACAATGGATGGCCCTACGCTTACCAGACTCAGGGAATTAGCGAAAAAAATAGGAACATACATAGTTGCTGGAACCATGAGACTGCGATTTCCAGAAACAGAAAAATTGAAAAACATTTGCTGTGTCATTAATCCTGAAGGTGAAATACAGGATATGTACAATAAAATCCACACCTTCAATGCTCAAGTTGGTGGCAGAACCTATTCTGGTCGAAAGCTTGAGGAAGCGGGGGACGAGATTGTCGTCACATCAATAAAGGGAATTCCGATTGGGTTAAGTGTATGTTTTGATTTGCGTTTTCCGGAAATGTTCCGCATTCTCGCTTTAAAAGGAGCAAAGGTCATCCTAGTTCCAGCGATATTTATGCTTCACACTGGCAAGGATCACTGGGAAGTATTATTACGGGCAAGAGCTATTGAAAATCAAGTATATATGGTGGCCCCGGCAACCTACGGAACCTTTCCACCGCATAATGAATGGAGCTATGGTAGAAGTATGGTTGTGGATCCATGGGGTGTGGTTATAGCCCAAGCTTCAGATCAAACAGGCGTCATAACCGTTGATCTTGACTTAAATTGGCTCGAAGATGTCAGGAAAAGGGTACCGACTCTCACCCAACGTCGTCCGGAAGTCTATAATTGGGAAGAACTTGATTACTAGTGGAATCAGTGCATAAAAAGCGATTGGTGAAAGTTTAAACGGGTTCGGTTTGAAATAATATTATTGCAATTAATCCCTGAAATCATAATAGAATGTGCACCTGTATTAGCACAAATTTGGTAAAGAAAGACGCTCAGAGAATCTTATAGGCTCTGAGCTTTACTTTTTTTTAGATTATTCAACAAAAGACACCATTATTTGTAGAAATGTCATGATAATTTAGGATAAATGCACGTTTTTAGAACTGTTTTGGGTGATTTTCAAGAAATATGCACGATTTTCTCGATATATACTCGGCTTTCAAGGTATATGCTCGACTTTCGAGGTTATATGCTCGA
>CAURFY010000066.1:0-10331 GCA_963524115.1 uncultured Bacillus sp. | reverse complement strand
CGCCCGTTTATCGGCGACAAGCATAAGACGAGCCGGCTGGAAGGTTGCTTTTTAACCTTCTTGCCGGCTTGACTTATGACCTCGAGCCGATGGCGCCTGTAGCTGGACATATCGAAAAGCGGAAGCGCCTTGCTCAGCCCCGACAAGCATAAGGCGAATCACGCAAGAGACGTCAGTCTCTGGAGTGATTTGACTTATGACCTCGAGGGGCTAGGCGCTGCAGCTAGACATATAGAAAAACGAAAAAAAACCGCCCAGAGTTTTTACTTTGGGCGGTTTTCCATCTTTTTTTAGGAACAAAAAAAGACAAGCCTTATTAAAGACCCGTCTCATAAAACATAAATATATAATAGAAAAAAACCACAATTTTAGTTTAAAATAAGCAGCAAGTTAACCTCTTTTGGCTCCTCTTCCACCGCGTTTAGATTCTGTGTGACGCTTTAATGATGATAAGCGATCTTCACTATCCTTTAAGAAGCGTGCCATTTTAGATTCGAAATTTTCAACTCTGTTGTTATTGTTGAAGTGATCATTTGTTCTTCCCTGGCGGGGACGTTGTGAATTAGAACGTGGCTGTGGCCTCGATTCAACCTTTTCTTTTGCCTTCTTGATAGATAAGCCAATCTTACCATCTTTTCCAATGTTAATTACCTTTACTTCAATCATGTCTCCTACTTTTAGGTGATCATTGATATCTTTAACATAGTTATCAGCGACCTCACTAATGTGAACAAGACCAGTTGAACCCTCTGCCAGCTCCACAAACGCTCCAAAATTCGTAATGCCCGTTACCTTCCCTTGTAACTTGCTGCCTACTTCGATTGACATATAAAAAATTTTCCTCCTTAAATAATATAAAAAATCAAACTTAAGATATACTATACAAATTCAGATAAAAATGTGTCAATAAGTTCCCTTTTCAGATGTTTTTCCTTTTTTCTCATCTGGAATATTGAAGATAATTTCACCGTTTTCTGATAAGAAATAGTCTTTACGAGCAAGCTTGGCTATGTACTCGTCGTCATTCAGTTTAATAATCTCTTCTTTCAGACCACTGTGATCTTTCTTTAGATCCACTAACTCATTTTGTAGTTTTGCCTTTTCGGATTCTCTTTTATCGAGTGAAGAGGCTTGCGACAAGAGTGTAGAAATCATAAAGTATGCAGTTATACTTGCAAAAACAGTGAAGAAAAATAGTCTTCTAACTATCCGTTTTCGCTTGTTAACAGCATTGATCCCCGCTATTTCATGTTGGTGTGCTAAATCAGTTTGAATTTTTGCAACGTTTCTTTTGGTGGCACTCAATGTTCGCAGACCTCCTAACTATTTTTGCTTTTTCCAACGTTCTATCATACTACTCAAATATTTCTTTATTTTTATCGAAAATCCTGCCATTATATTATATAACTTCTCGACGATTTTTTTAATCCTTTTCGGCAAAAATTTCCAAAGTATTAACCAAATAAGCCTAATTGGTTTAAACAAAACCTTGACGAGCAAAATAAGGACTTTTCCAGTGAATTTCAAAAAAAACAGCAGCCCCCGAAGCGCCGTCATAAAGATTGAAATGAGTAAGGCGAATAGAGCTAACAGTGGTCTATAAATAAGGATTAAAACCAACTTTACAAAGAACCCCCATATTGAAACGGACATAGAGATCGTCATTTCTAAACATTTTAAATACACACGTTTAATTAAACTTTGATAAGCTGCAAATCCACAAAATAGGGCTATAAATATATAAAATCTAAGGTCTCCTTCATTCACAATGAACAGCACATAAAAGATTATTAGCCCCTGAAATAACCAAAATAAGATGTCATTTAAAAAAACAAGCCAGCGTTTTTGGGTATCCCGTTTTAAAAACCGATTGTACGTATCCAATGCTGCTCCAAAAAAGGACCCCATGCCGACCATAGCCAGCATGGTAATAAATTGTGTTGAAAGTGTCATCGGAATAACTTGCTAAAGAATCCCTTAGCCTTCTCCCCATGTTGCTGCTCATCCAAGTAAATTAATTCGTAAATTTTACCCTTGATTGCAACAATCCCTTTATCTACATCAAGATTCTTCATTTGCAAATTTTGACCCTTGATTGCTAAAAAGCCCATCACTGTCTCCAAAAGAAACTCCTCATTATCAAAGCTTTCTACTTGCTTCACCCCGGTAATTTCTAGAATACGTCTACCACGCATGATCACATCGTGCTCTTGAACATTGGTTGTTTTAGTAGAGTTTTGATCATAATATTGGCTCACCCATTCATCCCTCTCAGTCATAGTGCTGCTTTTTGTACAAGTGTATGAAAAAATGAGAGCAATTAGAACAGCTTGGACAGTATAAAAAAACAGAGGCGGTTGGTTACGCCTCTGTCACTCGTTCTTCACTTATAATTGAATACATTTGGGCAGCCTCTTCTTTTCGTGATGACTCTTGGAGTCGTTCAACCTTTACAGTCATGATCCTTTGCCCAAATTTAACTGTCAAGACATCACCCACTTTAACAGTCGTGCTTGACTTTGCCTGCTTGCCATTGATGTCAATTCTACCCTGATCAGAAATTTCCTTTGCAACAGTCCTCCGTTTTATTAACCGTGATACTTTTAAAAATTTATCTAAGCGCATACGATTCCCTCCTTTTGAATCAATTTAAAAACCCAGTTTTTTTGCCTCTTCCCAATATACATCGAGCTCATCGAGTTTATGGTCTGCAAACTCTCTTCCGCTCTCTTTTACCTTAGCTTCAACAAACTGAAACCGCCTTGTAAACTTTTGGTTCGTAGCCAACAGGGCTTCTTCAGGGTGTATTTTATAAAAACGGGCCAAGTTAATTATTGAAAACAGCAGATCACCAAACTCCTTTAAGGAATTTTCATTTTTTTCCGCTTTGTTGATTTCATCTTCAAATTCTTGGAATTCCTCTTTTACCTTAGCCCAAACAGGAGCAATTTCTTGCCAATCAAATCCTACTTTTGCCGCTTCCTTTTGTAGCTCATAGGCTCTGATTAGACTCGGCTGGGAAATGCCTACCTTATCTAAAAGAGAGGTCTCTTGCTTTGCCTTTTCGCCACTCTTTATATCTTCCCAGTTATTCAATACATCCTCGACATTGTTTACTTCAACATTTCCAAAGACATGTGGGTGACGGCGAATCATTTTAGCCGAAATCCCTTCAATAACGTCGTCGATTGAAAAATAACCTTCATCTTCGCCAATTTGGGCATGAAGCATCACTTGAAGTAAGACATCGCCTAATTCTTCAATCATATGATCGATATCGTCATTATTGATAGCCTCAATTAATTCATAAGTTTCTTCAATTAAATATTTTTTTAAACTATGATAGGTCTGTTTTTTATCCCATGGACAGCCATTTGGTCCCCGAAGCTTTGCAATAATTTGGCGAAGCTTAGCAAACTCTTTATAAAGAATCACTTCATCGGTTACTGGCGGTACATACACAGTCGTTAAATTATTTAACTTAACCACCCTATCCAGTTCATACAAAGGAATCTCCTTTATCTGCTCAGCATCACTTCCTGCTGCTGTTACAACATATATCTTAAAATCGTCCGGCAGTCTCTCCATTAAGGTTAACTTAACGTTGGACGCCACATAAGTATCATATACTTGTCCAATCAACACATGCTGATGAAGATTTAGTGCCTCTCGATTTAAGGAAGTGCCGTCCAATAATTGAAACCCATCGATTGGATCAATTAAGAGTGCCTGAAAGATGGAGTCAATAAAGCTTTGACCACCACCAATTTCTATTTCTATCCCCCGTTCCTCTCCTTTAGTGAGTAAAAGTTGGACTGTTTTCTCAGCCACGAGCGGATGTCCAGGGACAGCATAGGTGACGCTACCAGTCTCCGCCTTTTTAAGCAAGATTTCACTAATTTCATCATACACTTGTTCAAATTGATCGAATTTTTCGTAGACCGAATCAAATGATTCAAATTGAACACCTTCCTTTTCTAGGTCACGAATAACAGGATGCTCCCTTGTTCTTAAATAAACAAGATTGGTTTGAACCATTTTCTTATAGACTCCAAACGGAAGTTGGTTCAAGTCCCCAGCACCCAAACCAAGAACAACTATTTTCCTTGTCAATGGGATCATCTCCAGCTATTTTTTTGGTAAAAGTGCAATTAGTTTACTACCGAACGGCAATAAAACAAGTTCTTCTTCTTTAAAAATTCCACTTTTTAAAACGAATATTAAATAAAGCGTACCACCAATCACTACAGCAGAAAGAGACTGTAACGAAGCAATAAGTCTACCACCTGGTGAAAACATATCTGTTACCTTTATGTAGCCTAGCAAACTACTACCCATGATAAACGATGCAAAGGTTATCGTCCGGATATAGCCTTTTGGTACAACTTTTTGCCCCACAACTCTTGTTAGCTTAATCGATAATAAAATCAAAATAAGCACCATTGCTACTACAGAGGCTATGGCTGCACCAAACGTCCCAAAATGAAGGACCAACGGAACATTCAGTAAGCACTTAATAGAAAAACCTAATAAAATAATCCCCGCTGGCAAAATGCTAACACCTAATCCTTGAAGAATACTCGAAATCGTAATAATGATTGAGGAAAAAAGAATTAATAAACAAATAATGGCTAAAATATTTGAACCCTGACTATTTTCAAATAACATGACATTGGTTGGCTTAATAATACACATTAATCCAATTGATCCGCCAGCTCCGACCATGATGCTGATTTTTAGAGCAGTTTGTATTTTATTTACCAAAACTTCTTTACTCTTCTTCACTTTTTCACTTGAAATCAGTGGAACCAAAGATAATGACATCGAAGTAGCTAGGACAGTTCCTAACTGTAACAATGGTTGCCCTCGGTCATATATCCCCTTAAGTTGTTTTGCCTCAAATTTTCCAATTCCCGATGAAATGAGCAGTGTGTACAAATTAATAGAATCAGCCATTTGAATAAATATTAATAGCATACCCGTTATACAGATTGCAAACCCCTGGAAGGTCAAGGTCTTCACAATATCGATAACTTCTTCCGTATTTACGGAACGCAAAATGGCAATGATTGAAAGTCTATTATTTCTTTTTCGCTTACTAAAATAAGCAGCTAAGATAACCCCTGATACGATCCCGCCAGTAATCGAGCCAAAGGCAGCTCCTCCGCCCACAATATAAAGTGAATATCCCTCATGTATAAATAAGGCAGCTAAAACTATAATAGTTGTTACTCGAATAAATTGTTCCCCAACCTGCGAGACTGCTGTCGGCAGCATGTCACCGTTCCCTTGAAAGTATCCTCTAAAGACTGAATTAAACGGAAGAATAATAAAGATTATTGAAATGACTCGAAATAAAACAGCCAAATGAGGGTCTTTCATTTTTCCTGCCAAAAAGTCTGCACCAAAGTACATGCCAGAAAAGGCAAGCATACCAACCACAAAAAGGAAGAAAAAAGATGTGATAAGTAATCGAGTTGCTTCAAATTCATCACTCCGGCCTTTTTTTTCCGCATAAAGCTTGGAAATAATCACTGGAAAACCGTTGGTTGTTAAAACAAGCGCCAATCCATAAAAGGGATATACTTGCTGATATATATAAAAGCCGACATCCCCAACCATATTTTGGAACGGGATTCGGTACACAGCACTTAGTATTTTTGTAAGAATGGCGCCAATGGTTAAAATAAAAACACCTTTCAAAACATCCTGATTTCGTCTGGGCTCCATAGCCCGTCTCACCTACCAAATTGTAATTTTCAACGTATTATAGCATACTAACCTTTTGGCTTTCAGTTATTAATGTTAAATAACCATTGGATCCCTTGTTCACATCAACCATTTGATGTTAATTTCTATGTAGTATTATTCGGGTTAAGCAACTGACCTGCCAATATCAATTGAAAAAAGGCAGCTCTCTGCTACCCTTTTCAGCAAAAACATTATGAATATGTTGTAAAACAATCATAAAAAATTTTCCTTATGTCTCCATTTGTCGAGCTAAGAAACTCGAGGCCGTTTCCACTGCTTTCTGTTCAACTTCTCCAAGCGTTCCTTCTTTTGCAACAATAATAACAGCACCAATCGGATCTCCATTAGCAATAATTGGGCCAATCGTATAGGAAGTGGCATTCTCATCGATTCCATCCACAAGTGAAACGGTTTCCTGTTGATTCATGATAACAGAATTTCGATCTTCCA
This sequence comes from uncultured Bacillus sp., assembly GCA_963524115.1. GTDB lineage: Bacteria > Bacillota > Bacilli > Bacillales > Cytobacillaceae > Bacillus_BU. The sequence continues at coordinate 4,130 of CAURFY010000066.1, read as the reverse complement.
TCGTTTTCTCTACTAAATCACTAATGTTCTTATTTAAGTAATCTTTCTTTGAACCACCTGCAACAGCAATATAAGTATCCCTGTCGCAGATTAAGACAGGACTCCCTAAACTATCGTATAGGGCCTCAGCATATTCTTTTGCGAAATCACCTAATTCACTGATTGGTGAATATTTCTTTAAAATGACTTCTCCATCTCGGTCTACAAAAATCTCGAGCGGATCACCTTCACGAATCCTAAGCGTTCTACGAATTTCCTTTGGAATAACCACACGACCTAAATCATCGATTCGACGAACAATACCAGTTGCTTTCATCCAAGTTGCCTCACTTTCATCTGATGATTTGTTGTTTGGCAATGATTCATGGTGGTTCTGGAGTTAAATCATCACCATGTTAGAACTTATTATCTTTCAACTGGAAAGTTCTATACATAAACAAACAATTTTTCTCATAGATGTTAGTTATTCCATTTATGGTAATAAAAGGGCATTAACTTTATGGTCAAAAAATACAAACTTTATTATGAAGAAAGTGATTCATTAGCAGACTTTGATTGATAAATGGACTGAATTAGTTCAAAGGCAACGGAAAGCCATTTGTGACTTTCAATTCCTTTAATATGAAGAACAAGCTTGAATTTCTTCCCATCCTGTCCCATTCCGACCATTCGCCCATACTTAGAGCTTATTTGAACGATCTTTTTCATATCAATTCCGGCGCTTCCCATTTCTGACAAAACAATTGTGACTTCATGTTTTACTTGTTTGATTAATTCCACTTTGGATAATTGTCCATAAACCTTCAACTCAGCAATTTGGAATAAAAAAGCAACCTCTTCGGGGTATTCTCCAAACCGGTCGATCATTTCCTCTTGAAGCTCTTCAAGTTCTTCAAGCGCTGTTAAAGACCGGAATCGTTTGTACATTTCTATTTTTTGATGTCCATCACCTATATAGGCATCTGGAATATAAGCATCAACCTCAACATCAATTTCTAGTTTTGGTGCTTCATCTAGATTTATATCACTTTTTCTAGCCTCGATCGCTTCTTTAAGCATCTGAGAGTATAGATCAAATCCGACGGAATCGATAAAACCGTGCTGTTCTGCACCAAGTAAATTTCCGGCACCACGAATAGATAGATCCCTCATGGCAATTTTAAATCCAGAACCAAGTTCGGTGAATTCCTTGATTGCCTGAAGTCGTTTTTCCGCAACCTCAGTCAGCACCTTATCTTTACGATAGGTGAAATACGCATAGGCGACCCGATTGGAGCGCCCAACCCTGCCTCTCAATTGGTAAAGCTGAGACAGTCCCATCCTATCAGCATCAAAAACAATTAAAGTATTTACATTAGGAATATCTACGCCAGTCTCAATGATCGTCGTACTGACCAGAACATCATATTCTCCTTCAAGGAAACCTAGCATTACCGATTCAAGTTCATTTTCTGACATTTGGCCATGAGCACACACTACTCTGGCATCGGGAACAAGCATGGAGATTTCCTCGACCTTCCTTTCAATGTCTTCGACCCGGTTATAAAGGAAATACACCTGCCCATCTCGAGCTAATTCTCGCTCAATCGCTTCCCTAACAAGTCCTCCATTATATTCCATAACATAGGTTTGAACTGGAAAACGATTTTCCGGAGGTGTTTCTATGACTGACAAATCACGAACACCCAGCATGGACATGTGTAGAGTTCTTGGGATTGGAGTGGCAGTCAGTGTTAGTACATCAACATTTGTCTTTAATTGTTTAATTTTTTCTTTATGGGTCACACCAAATCGTTGTTCTTCATCAATTATGAGCAATCCAATATCGCGATAAATAATATCCTTTGATAACAAACGGTGGGTCCCAACGACAATATCAATCGTTCCAGCTTTCAAACCCTTAATGGTTTCCAGTTGTTCTTTTCTAGTACGAAAGCGGCTTAACAAGCCAATTTTAATCGGATAGTCTTGGAAACGCTCTCGCATCGTTTCATAGTGTTGTTGAGCTAGTATTGTAGTCGGCACTAAAAATGCTACCTGTTTCCCATCGGCGATTGCTTTAAAACCGGCACGAATCGCCACCTCTGTTTTCCCGTAGCCAACATCGCCACAAAGTAAACGATCCATTGGGCGTTCTTTTTCCATATCTTTTTTAATTTCATTAATTGAACGAATCTGATCTTCAGTTTCTTGATATGGAAATGCCATCTCAAAGTCGCGCTGCATATCGCCATCAGGTGAGAAAGAATGGCCTTTAGCAGCTTCACGTTCCGCATAAAGCTTGATGAGGTCATCGGCAATGTCTTGAACAGATGATTCTACTTTTTTCTTCACCCGTTTCCAATCCGTACCGCCGAGTTTATAGATTTTTGGCTCCTTTCCTTCCGAGCCAACATATTTCTGAACAAGGTCTATTTGTTCGACAGGAACATATAATTTGTCACTGCCTTGATAACGAATATGGAGGTAGTCTTTATGAACTCCATTAATAACAAGTGTTTCTATCCCTAAATATTTACCGATTCCATGATTAACATGAACAACATAATCACCAACACGAAGCTCAGAGTAGCTTTTAATTCTCTCTGCATTTGACAGTTTCTGACGGCGCGGTGTCTTTTTCGTTCTTTTATTAAATAGCTCTTCCTCAGTTATGACAGCTAGTTTTTGAATGGGAAGCTCAAATCCAGTATGTAAATTCCCCTCTGTGATTTGGACTTTACCCGGAAGAAGGGGTTGATCCTTCTTAATAACTACCGCTTCAATTCCATAGTCTTCTAGAACACTTTGAAGTTTGCCCACTCTTTCATGATCTGTTCCTAGAAATACGACTGTATTTTTCCCTTTTGCCCACCGCTCTGTTTCTGCCTTTAATACATGCATTTGCCCATGAAAATTCTGCATTTGTTTACAAGAAACATTAATAATATTTTGTGGATTTGTATTTGGAACATGTCTTAAAAATAAGGACATGTAAGAGACAGAGTGTGCTGATTTATGGAGCAAAGGCAATAATTGATGGGATATTTTCACATCATGTAGTATTTTTCCTTCTCCTAAAAGACTTGTATACCACTCGGCTTCTTCCTTTTCTAATGAATCATTCATTTCTTGTACTCTGCTAATTTCATCTACAAAAACCATTCCGGTTTTCGGTAAATAATCTAGTAAACTACTGGCTTCCCCGTAAGCAAATGATAAATATTTAAAAACTTGTTCGGGCTTTTGGCCCATTTTTAATTGCTCCAGCTCATAACCAATATTTTGCGCTAAAAGGGTTTTAACCTTTTCTTGCTTAACAGTCTTCATGCTTTTAGCTAAGCCTGTCTCAATTTTTTCAATGAGACTTTCAAAATGCTCCGTTTCAAAAAGCATTTCAGTAGCTGGTCCAATTTCCACTTCTTTCTGTTTCGCCCTTGATCGTTGATCCTCTAATGAAAATGTCCGGATTGAATCAATCTCTGTGTCGAATAATTCGATCCGAATTGGATCTGATTCGGTTAGTGAATAAATATCCAGTATTCCACCTCGAACACTAAATTCCCCTGGAGCAGAAACCATTTCAGCCCGTACATATCCCATATTCACTAATTTATTTAAAAGAGCATCTAAATCTACTTCTTCTCCAGTCTTAAGTGAAATCTGGTAGCTTTTCCATAATGTCTTAGGTGGTAGTATTTTGCGAAGTCCAGCAACTGGCACAATGATGACACCGCTTTCTTCCTGTACCCAATGATTCATGGCCTCAATTCGTTGTGCCTTTAATTCTGGACTCGCTATGCTTAGCTCTGCAGCTATGAGCTCATTTGCAGGATAAAGATAGACATCAGATTCCCCTAGTATATTGGTAATGTCATCATATATTTTTTGGGCCTGCAGAAGATTAGGGGTAATGATCAATAATGGCCTTTTTGTTTTTTCGTAAACGGATGCCAGAAAAACGGTTCTGGCTGATCCGGATAATCCTGCAATTAATTGTTCCTTTAGACCTTCATCCACTCCGGCAATCACTGACTGAACATCCTCTTGCCTGCCAATGACAGATTTAAGTCCTTCCATCCGGACCCCTCCTCTCTATATAGAAAAGCGTAAGCGGCTTGGTCAGGGGCGACAGGCATAAGACGAGCCGG
>CAURFY010000065.1:0-10335 GCA_963524115.1 uncultured Bacillus sp. | reverse complement strand
GTTGTTTTCTTTTCAGTTAGTTTGTATGCTTTTATACTAGGGTTCATGACGATTAGCCTTCAAGAGTTGCCTTTAAAAATTCTTCCTAGTTTTCCTCATCGCGGTATTTCGCTGTTCCTAATCATTTCAGGATTATTAGTTTTTGTAGTATGGTTTATGGATATCATAGTGTCATTAGTAAATGGACATGTGCCTATAGGGATTGAAAGTTACACAACGGAAGTAACCTATGTTTTGGATTTAGGTTTAATTTCTCCTACAACAATCCTGACCGGTATATTACTAAGACGCCGTGTCCCGATTGGTTATCTTTTCGCTTCATGCTTGCTCATACTGTGTTCTTTAATTGGAATAATCGTAGTTTCGCAGACTATCGCCCAAATGGTAGTGGGGGTCACCATATCGCCCGGACAATTAATAGCCTTCGTTGGCGTATTTGTCTGTTTGAGCCTCTTTGCAGGTGGGTTAACTATTAAGCTATTCAGAAATATAAGGAACGAAGAGTAGTAAAATTAACATAACGAAGGTTAACAAGGTTGTTCTGGTGCTTGCCCAGGTCGACCTTGTTATTTTTTTGAAAAGTAAAAAAGCCTCTTTGTTAAAAAATAGTTTTAAAGTACTGTAGGGGATATACATAAATGTTTCGTCTATTAGAGTGGAAGCAACAAGAGGGGGGGGGAGAGAGATCTCAGATCAGATATTAATTGAAGAAATAATCTGTGGCAATGATCATGCCTTTAGACTTTTGCTCGAAAAATACCGCAACGATGTATTTCGAACCATTTTTGCGATATTGCGGGACCAAAAGGAGGCAGAGGATGCTACACAAGAAGTTTTTGTAAAAATATACACAGCTCTCTCCCAATATGAAAATCAAGGCTTCAAAACATGGATGACTAGAATTGCTGTTAATCACGCTATTGATGTTAAAAGAAAGCATGGACGGAGGCGTGAGGAAGTATTGGAAATCAGTAACTATCCAGTGGCTGATTTAAATTCGGTTGAAGGTGTACTTTTACAAAAGGAACAGCAAGAACTAGTAAGGAAAAAACTCAATGATATGCCGGAAAATTATCGCGAGGTTATCTACGGATTTTATATTGCTGAAAAAAGCTATCAACAATTGGCGTCAGAACAAAATGTGCAAGTGAAAACAATCGAAACAAAGCTATACAGGGCTCGGCAGTGGATGAAAACACATTGGAAGGAGGGGGATTTTTCATGACACATCTCTCATATGAAGAGTGGCAAAAGTATGTAAAAAACGAACTAACTTCAGATTGTCGCGAAAAGGCAGAAGATCACCTCTATTCCTGTGATCACTGCTTGGGACTATACATCCAAGCTGTTGCTGAATTGGAAATATGCCTTCCTGATCAACGGCAAATGGAGGTCATTACGGACCGAGTTTTAATGGAAATTCAGGAGCAAAATCTTGCTCAGGAGTTACAGCAAGATCAGCAGCAAAAACCTGATCAACACCTTAAGTCAAATCAGAAATCAGAAATCAACGTGCCACATAAGCAACAGCAAAAAGTCCTTCCTTTTTATCAAACAGCTATTTTCCATTATACGCTGGCTGCGGTAGCAACTATTGTCTTGATGATGACCGGTGTGTTTCACAACATAACGCAATACACAGAATCAGTCCAAAGCCCAACCTACCAAAAGAACCATTCTTCTGTTACAGAAGGTATCGTCAATCGAACCTTTACATGGCTTGATACATTTGAAACTAAACATAAGGAGGCGAAAAGTAGATGAAGAAAAACCCAATTCTTGCATTTTTATTAGCATTTTTCCCTGGTGGGGGAATGTTTTACCTAGGGGAGATTTTAAGAGGGTTATTTTATATGGGAGTAGTAATTGGCTTACCAATATTCTCTATCGTGCTAGTGGAAATCACCCATTTTGAAGGTCTAATTGCTTTTGCTGTTGCCGGATTGTTGATTTACATTATTAACTTTATTGATACTGCTATCACTGCGTCAAAACTTTACTCAGGCAAAAATAATACTAGTATTGGCGAAGACGGGATTAAACTTGAACCAACAAAGGAATCAGAAAGATTTTATACAATCATCCTTTCGTTTGTTCCAGGTCTTGGCCATTTTCAACTTGGTCTAATGAGCAGAGGGGTTACGCTGTTGACCTCCTTTTTGGGATTAGCGATGATGGTCATTTTTGTAACGGGATTAACGAATAGGGCAGAATTTATGGCATTTTTAGCTATTTTACCAGTGATTTGGATATACGGGTTTTTTGATGTGATTCAATTGCTAAAAAGAAAACAGAATGGAGAAGAACTAGTTGACCGGACCATCTTTGAGGATTTTGAAATGCGCCAAGAGGATGGGAAGAAAAGCAAAACTATTGCAACCTTGCTTTCAATATTTCCAGGGGCTGGCCATCTCTATCTAGGACTACAGCGCAGAGGAATTCAGTTAATGGCAGCGTTTCTGTTTTCCATTTATATTTTGGATATTTTACGGTTAGGAATTTTCCTGTTTTTTATCCCGATCATCTGGTTTTTTAGCCTGTTCGATAGTCTGCAAATATCGTCCAAGTACGGGAAAGAGCCAATTGAGGATACACCCATTATTTCTTATTTAATTAACCAGCAAAAATGGCTGGGGATTGGACTGGTCCTCCTCGGTTTATATTATCTGACAACCAACCTTTTGCTACCGGCCTTTTCACCAATGTTATCTGAAATTCTTCATATTGATTTACGTTATTGGTTTGAGCAATATTTTCAAACTGCAATTGTCTGTGTACTTCTAATTGGTGGCGGAATTAAGTTGCTTATGGGGAAGAAAACCCAAAGTAAGGAGGACGCCGAATGAAAATCAAGGGTGTTTCTAGAAATGTGGTAGTTGGTGTCATAATGGTCGGCGGGGCTCTATCATTATTTTTTAACAAGAAAAGAAAGGAGAGGGTTTGATGAGGACATGGCGTGTTGGTACGGTTTCAATGGGAGCTTCACTGCTCATTTTAGGTATCATTCTACTTTGCTCCAAGCTGTTAAACCTGAATCTTTCACAGGTAATGGTGTCTTGGTGGCCGATTATTCTCGTAGTCCTGGGGATCGAAATCCTGCTGTATTTATATTTATCAGGGAAAGAGAAGCCTTTTTTAAAATACGACTTGCTAAGCATTTTTCTCGTGGGGATGATCGGGACAGTTGGCATCGGCTTCGCAATTCTGAATTCAATTGGTATTGTTGATAAAGTAGCGGAGGTTCTTGATCGCAAAGAGCAAACCTTTGAACTTCCGGAGTATTCGAAGCTTTTGTCTGAGAACGTAAAGCGGGTGGTTGTGAAAACAGAGAATTCACCGCTCACCATCGAAGGAGCAGCCGGGAAAGAAGTTGCCATGTTTGGAACATACCGGGCGGCCACTTTGGGAAAAGAGCGGTTGGTTAAAAATCCTAATGACTATATGTCAATCCAAGAAAAGGGCGACACCCTTTATATCACAGTTAAAGGGCTTCCTGAAGAAATTGGACCATTTAAAACAACTGGAACTATTTCAGCAACGGTCGTTGTTCCGCTTGATGTTAAGCTAGAAATCATCGGCAATGAAAATGAGATCACCATCAAGCCAAGAATGTTGTTAAGTGATTGGACACTGGAACATGTATCCAATGTCTCATTATATGTTCAGGAAGACAGCGACGTTTTGGTTTCTGCCGTCGGTGCTCAAGAGCTGAAAGGTCAAGAGGACAAGTGGAAGATTGCAGAAGAAGGCAAACAGCCAGGCACGGTTTCGGAGCAGCTAAGCGACGAATCACCAACCAAAAGCGGTACCTTCCAAGTAGGGGATGGGGTCCATCAGATAAAAGTATTAAATCCCTACACAGTGAATCTCAATACTATAAAATAAATTTTATCGTGCTAAATCGCGAAAGGGTGCCTGACCCCCAGTGCGGTAAAGCTTTACCGCACTGGGGGTCAGGCACCTCTTTTTGTATTAACGTATTGACTCGCTAGTGTTAGTTTTGTGTTTGTGGCTAATGTTTATTCTGATAAAATCCGTTTTTCGCCTTCGATTGCTTGGATTGGGCTGATGTTTTGGGTAAATTCTAAGGTGCCGATGTATTCACCTTGTTCATCACGTACTGCAAAATAGCGAATGTAAATATATTGATCCTTGAACTTAATCCAGAAATCTTCAACCTCTTTGCGACCAGCTTTGAAATCGGCTAAAAGCTCCTCAACTGTATGGACGCTTCTTGGTGGATGGCAGTTTTGAACCGTTCTACCAATGACCGCTTTTGTCCGAGCGAAGATCCGTTCTTTCCCGTGGGAGAAGTAACGCACCACGTCATCCTTGTCAATGAAGGTAATATCGACAGGTAAGTGATTTAGCATCAATTCTAATTGTTTTAATGATAAAATCCCGGTTTCCATCTTGATGAAGCCGTCTGACATCGCCTCACCCTGTACCGCTTTTCTTTCCGGTTTCCAAACGCCTGCCGGACTAGTTAAGCAAAAGCCAATTTCATCACTTTCGTGAGCAATCTTAATCCACTCATCTTCTGTAAGAGTTGACAATGCCATTGGGAATAAAATATTCTCTTCTTTAAAAATCATTTCACTTACTTCGCGGATTACAAATGTCAAGATTTCAATGACAAATTGTTTTTCCCCGTTATAGTTCATTAATTTTTGCTTCACATCTTTAATCGCATCGCGAATATGGTCATCAATTCCCCACATCACCTGGGTTGGACCGTAAATGCCGTACTTTTCCAAATAAGGGAACAGCAGATTTTCCTTCCGGCTGTAGTGCTTATCAATGTCGAGTAACAGATTTAAATCATCGACTAATTTAAAGACATTGTCCTCGCTGTCTTCTTTTTGAAAACGTTCAAAGTGTAGTTGAAGTTTGAAATTGACCAACATATCCACTTCTTTATTCTCTAGCTTAAACGTATGGATCGGATGCCCAGGTTGATCCTCTGCCTTATCGGAACGATGGATTTCCTCGATGGATCCTTTGAAAATCGAAGCATGAACGGAACATAGCCGTTGCACTTCTGAGACAGGAATGCCTTCTTCCTCCATGAGTGCTTGCTCCAATTGGGATATTTCGGCCACGGTAATACTACCAACAGCATCTTCAAATTGAGCTTTAACCTCATCCACGCTTTTCCCATTATGCAGATCTTTAATGATCTTTTTCAAAATTTCCTGGCGTTCCGTGTTACTAAGAGATTGCTGCTCGCGATTATTAATGATTTCACTCATATGGATGCTCCTCTACACTTAAAATGGATGATCTACTGTCCAAATCGAACGTTATCTAAGTTTCAAATCATTACTTTTTAAAATAGTGATAATTTTTCTCAATCACAATGTAACATACTAACCATAAGAAAATTGTGACCGAAATCACTCGTATAAACTTCGCTCACAAAAATAGGGAAGTTATTTTAGTATTTGCTGAAAAATCCAACTATTACATGCCTTTTCTTGTTAAAATAAAGATAGTGAAGGTCAGCATGATCTTATTATTTTTTGAATGAATTCCTTCTTTTCAAACAGATCGTATTAATGAGAAATTGAAAGAGAGGAAGTGAGATTATGGTCAAACGAGTAGTGAAAATGCAAGAGCTTCAATTTTTGAAAAGCGAACTTCAGTACCTAGAGGATTCCGAGGTATTATCACCGGGTAAGTCGAAGGAAATTCAAGATTTGTACGAAGCAGAAAAGCGGATTTCTTTTACAAAAACGCTTTTGTATGTTGGCACGATCTTAATTGGGGCAGGAATTCTAAGTTTTATTGCCAGCAACTGGGACGAGATCAGTAAGTTATTCAAATTCATTATTATTATTGGACTGTTTGTAACTAGTAATTTAATTGGATTTAGGTTGGAGAATAGCTACCCGAAAACTTCTAAAAGTTTTTATTATCTTGGCGTGATCGTATTTGGAGCTGGGATCTTTCTAGTTGGACAAATGTTCCATATTGGTGGAGATTTTCAACATGCGTTTTTGTGGTGGTCACTGGGCATTTTGCCATTAGCCTGGGTTTTAAGGGATAAATGGATCTTGATGGCAGCAGCCATATTTGTTCTCATTTATTTGACTGATGGAACGTATATGAATGGGGAAGGGATCCCATTCTGGATCCTGCTTTGGATTGTTGCTATCTACGTATTAAATGACATCATTGGGTACACAAAAGTGACCGGTTTTATCGTAGGACTGCTTATGCTTGAATTTATTTGGACGATTTTGAATTACTTATTAGCAGGGGTACAGGACTCCGGGTATATTTATGGACTAGTTTATATGGCAATTGGCATTTCACTTATTTTCTTTAAAGGGAAAATAAGAGAGGTAGATATATTTTTAGGTCATCTTGTCCATTGTGGAGCGGCCATAACATTGTCGTTTAGTGAGGCTTGGCCAATCGACTGGATGTATATTCCAGTTTCGATTATTTACCTGCTATTCGTTTTATACTTGATTAAAAAGGGGAGCTTGCTCAATATCCTCATCTTGTGCGTGATGATTTTCCGTTTTTATATTGATATCTCCTTTGATTTTCTCCCTAAGTCCTTCGTGTTTATAATAGGTGGAGTCATCCTACTTGGATTCGGTTTTTATTTTGAAAAACAACGAAAAAAAGGAGGGGGTCTATATGAATAAGCGAACGCTGTATTTAATATTAGCCTGCTTGGTTCCAATCGTTATTTTACTAGGCATGACGGTAACCCCTCTTTATACGCTCTATAATGGGGAGGAAATTACCCTTCAAACCGTGCCAGTTGATCCAAGCGATGTATTTCGTGGGGATTATGTTGCACTTCAATACGAGATAGAACAAGTGCCGATTGATTTAGTGGACAAAGGTATCAGAGATAAATGGGAAAAAGAGTACAATCCTATTCAAGTATATGTAACTTTAGAAAAAGAGAACGGCGTGTATACTCCAATTAAAGTGTCAGTAGAAAAGCCGGAAAAAGGCATCTTTCTAAAGGGGAAATTGAATTATATTGAGTATACAATGGACACGAAAGTATCCAACCAGGCGAAGAGTGCCTTTATCGAATACAGTTTAGATAAATACTTTGTCGAAGACAACACCGGAACAGATTGGGAAAAAGCATCCACCAAAGGTGAAATCACAGCTACAGTAAAAGTCTTCAACGGCTACGCCATCCTAACCAACATCACCAAGAAAAAATAACCTCAACCACATTAACGCTGTAAAGCGTAATTGGGTGCCTGACCCCCGATGCGTTAATGTGTTAAAGCCTGAACTGAATATATATCTAAGACACAGTGAGACTCTGCAGCCAGTAATGAATAGCTGCAGGTTTTTTTGTTTTTTTATACAAATTATGCAAAGAAGGTGATTATTCGATGTGGTCTATAAAATGCGTTTCCGAGGTTGTTGCTGATTTGAATACGGATCCAAACACGGGGCTTTCCAGTGCAGAGGCTCAAAAACGCCTTGCACAGTATGGAGCAAACAAGTTTAGCAACCACAAAAAACCTTCACTCTTTTTTCTGTTTATAGAACAAATCAAAAGTCCATTAATCTACATTTTAATAGTGGCGACAATCATTTCTTTATTTGTTGGGGAGTATAGTGACGCTGTTATTATTGTAATCGTTATTTTGCTAAATGCTGTAGTGGGTGTGATTCAAGAGTCAAAAGCGGAAAAAGCATTAGAAGAATTGAAAAAAATGACTACCCCAAAGGCAATTGTCAAACGTGACGGGGGAATCAAAGAGATTCCATCAGAATATGTAGTTCCCGGAGATGTTGTGATAATTGATGCAGGCAGATTTATTCCAGCAGATCTACGCTTATCTGAAACAGCTAATTTAAAAATTGAAGAATCCTCCCTAACTGGGGAGTCTGTGCCTGTAGAAAAAGAAGCTAACTGGCAGGCAGAAGGAGAAGTTCCGATTGGTGATCAACGCAATATGGTATTTATGTCAACCATGTCAACGTATGGACGCGGAGTGGGCATTGTAGTTAATACTGGGATGCAAACAGAAATTGGAAAAATTGCTGCCATGCTTGGTACAAAAGAGCGCGAACTAACTCCTTTACAAAAAAGCTTAGCCGAGCTCGGTAAAATACTTGGAATTGGTGCAGTACTCATCTCGGCGGTGATCTTTTTGATTGGTTTTTTTCAAGGAAGAGATGCGCTGAATATGTTTTTAATAGCGGTAAGTCTCTCTGTGGCGGCCATTCCAGAAGGCCTTCCTGCCATTGTTACGATTGTGCTGGCCATTGGCGTCCAGCGTATGATTAAACGGCAAGCTGTTGTGCGTAAGCTCCCTGCAGTCGAAACACTTGGTGCAGTGAGTGTCATTTGCTCAGATAAAACGGGAACACTTACGCAAAATAAAATGACCGTAACGAGAGTTTATGTCAATGGTGCCTATATTCCGCTAGCATCACTCGCGATGAAACCAGCCAATGAGTTACGATTTTTTGAAGCGATGACTTTATGTAATGATGCCGTGTTGACTCCCGAACAACAATCAGGTGACCCCACTGAAATTGCACTTGTTGCCGCAGCACTGCAAGTAGGGATAGATAAACAGGAAGTGGATCTGAAATATAAGCGCATCTATGAAATTCCATTTGATTCGGAGCGAAAAATGATGACAACGGTTCATCATTACCAAGATGGCTACTTTGTCATCGTTAAAGGCGCATTAGAAAGCATCCTTCCACTAACGTCGGCTATTTTACACAACGGGGAAGAAATTGATTTAACTACATACCATACCAAAAAAGTGCAGGAACAAGCAAATTCAATGTCAGAAGAGGCATTACGCGTTTTAGCAATAGCCTATAAGGAAATCCCATCCCAAGATGCAGAATTTACTCAAGAACAGCTCGAAAGCGATTTAGTACTGCTTGGATTAACTGGGATGATCGACCCACCTCGGGAAGAAGTGAAATCTTCAATTGCTCAGTGTAAAAAAGCAGGTATTCAAACAGTAATGATTACCGGAGACCATCAAAAAACTGCATTCGCAATCGCCAAGGAATTGGGAATTGCAAGTGCCGAGAACCAAACGATTTCTGGTTTCGAACTAGATACTCTTAACGATAATGAGCTTAAGGAATTGGTGAAAAAGATTCGCGTGTTTGCCCGCGTTTCTCCAGAACATAAAGTGAAGATTGTCAAAGGCCTCAAAGAGAACGGCGAGATTGTATCGATGACAGGTGACGGTGTCAATGATGCACCTTCTTTACAGCATGCAGATGTGGGTGTGGCAATGGGAATGGGAGGCACTGATGTGGCAAAGAGTGCCGCGGATATCGTGCTGACCGATGACAATTTCTCGACAATCGTTGCCGCAGTTGAGGAAGGAAGGAATATTTATCAAAACATCAAAAAATCGATTGTTTTTTTACTATCATGCAATCTCGGGGAAATTATCACCCTTTTCGTTGCTATCTTGCTGGGATGGCCGGCACCACTTTCAGCTATTCATATTTTATGGATAAATTTAATCACCGACACACTTCCAGCCATATCTCTTGGATTGGATCCAGATGACCCTGATGTAATGAAAGAGAAACCAAGATCCATTAAAGAAAGCATTTTTGCCAACGGGAGTGGATCATTTACATGGATGAACGGGTTGCTTATCGGTTTAATAACCCTGATTGCTTTTATTGCAGGGCTTGGAATCTATTCTGGACCTGAGTCAATTTTTACAACTGATTTTGCTGATTTACCAAAGGATTCTCTCATTCGAGGGCAAACGATGGCATTTATTACCCTTAGTGTTTCACAATTATTTCATGCCCTTAATTTACGGAGTACTAAAAAATCACTTTTTCAGGTCGGGATTTTTTCAAATAAGTATTTACTTGCTTCCATCATACTTGGAACGGGTATCCAAGTGGCATTAGTCAATACTCCTGTATTTAAGGAGATATTCAAAATTGACTCCATAACACTAAGGGATTGGATATTCCTGCTAACTCTGTCACTTCTACCAGTCCTAATCAACGAAATCGTCAAAGTAGGAAAGCGAACACTTCCCGCCTTGAAGTAATCCGGGGCTAGTCCACTTTAGTGAGTTACCATACAATCGGGTGCCTGACCCCCGACGCGTTAGTGAACTAAAGTGCAGGGTGCTATTTGAAAAAAAGCTGGTGAATAATATTAAATAATAAGTTAAAATTATATGATAACGCTTACAATTACACTTATTCGTGAACTTGCACTGATTTGACATGGGGGCATCTAGATGAAATTAATCAAAGGAATTTTCTTTCCCATTGGCTTTTTTTCGATTGGTTTATTATGCTCCAGTTGGGGATATTTCCACCCTCATGCTC
>CAURFY010000064.1:0-10541 GCA_963524115.1 uncultured Bacillus sp. | reverse complement strand
CACCAGAAACACTCGACGTCGTCTGTCTGCCAGCATGAAACAACTGAGCCGCAATCTTAGCCCCATGGCGATGAACCGCATCCGTCAACCTCAGCAACCCCGGAACCAACTCATCCCGATGAATCCCTAACTGATTACTAAAACCCTTCCCACTCTGATGCACATAAATAGCCTCAACAACAATTAAACCCACCCCACCCTTCGCCCTCGTCTCGTGATACCGTTTCAACCGTTCCGTCACAGCACCATCGCCACCAGCATAATTCGTAACCATCGGAGGCATGACAAACCTGTTTCTCAGTTCCATCGACCCAATCCTAATTGGCTCTAGTACCCTATCAAACTTAAATTCATCCATCCTAAACCCTCCTTGAACAGATTAAATATATGAGAGCAATGATTAATCGCTCATACAACCACCTTTTTTATTAAAATAAACCAGTATGTACGTCCATTCATTCTGCCTAACCGGACATATTCTCAGCATTAATATTTATGGCAGCTCATATTGTGAACCATTTCACAAATAAGAATAACGAAACTTCTTCCCTTAAGCTTCATTATAAAACAAAATTAACATAATATTTTAAACATTTGTGATAATTATATTAAATCTTAAAACTTCTAAGAAATGTTCCGGATTTTTACAAAGGCAATATCAAAAAGGGCAATTGTTCCAAAAATATTCAAGGTACATCGCCCGCTAACGATTTATTTCATTATATAATTACGTTTGTAACATTATTTTGGAATAAGTCTTTTTTGGAATGGCTTCCTAATCTGTTAAGAAAATTTTTATCTTTTGTTTAGCAGGAATTAATAATTCTAAATTATGCTCATAATAAATTAGAATCTATAATATGGAACACAAAATATCCTAGACTTATTTTTAACAAAGTAAACAATATGGAGGAAACATCATGAAGCGACTTTGGACTGTTTCTGCACTATCATTATTATTACTGGCTGGCTGTTCTTCGGGACAAAAGGATACTGCCATGGATGGAGAATCGCTCTATAACAGGAGTTGTGCTGCATGTCATGGAACGGATTTAAAGGGGACATCCGGACCAGCACTTTTAAACCTTAGCAGTAAGTATTCAGAAGATCAGGTCAATAAAATTATTAAAGAGGGAAAAAATATGATGCCGGGCAAGTTATTAACAGATGAAGAGTCCCAGCTAGTTACAAAATGGCTTATGGAAAAATAATACAGATTTATAAAAGGGTTAGGAATCGATTCCTAACCCTTTTCCCTTTTGTTTGGAGAATCAGCTACCCCTTCTTTTATTCCAGTATAACAATTGGGAAAAAATCAAATATTTTCGTAACCATTTGTCGAATTCTATCTATTCATTTAATTCTGATAGTGAGTTAAAGTTAATTTAACTTTTTTTGGGAGAGATGGAATTATGCCGCTAGTTTATATGAAAGAAATATTCACACCATTAAAATTTTTAGGAATAAGAATCTTTAAATCTAATGAAGGCTCTACCTACATAAAATTTTGGAACTTGCCAAGGAAACGAATTTCCGGCTAAGTTTCACTCCCCCCATAAATGAATTCCCACCCTCCTTTTTCCCTTCCTTATGTACGACTTCCAAAATAGAACCTTTGAACAAAGTTACATTGTTCACACGCTCTCCCAATAGTCTCCTTTGTAATGGCGTCTTGATAATATACTTCAAAAAAACCACACACTGAACATTCCAATTCATGTATTACTTCTCGCGGGCCCAATATAGCATCAAGCAGGAATTCAAAATACATATTAGTCCTCCTCAACCATCATGATTATTCATTTATAACAAACAACTCACGATTACTTTCGTCGAAAACCGGCTCCAATTGGAAAAGGATTTCCGACAATTCACCAAAAAACAAAATGTTCTACAAAAACATAAAAAATGGGTCGAAAGAACTATGAGCATTTAACTTTGACTTTTTTGATAATTGGATTATTATATAAATTAATAATATTCAGCATATTTTGAATTAGGCTGATTTTCTCAAACTCAAACTACATCAACAGAAAAAGACAATAAATGAATCCGAAAAAGTAGATTGGAGGAATGTGTGGTTAGTAAAAGGTTATTTTCGATGACTCATAGTTGACCTAATTGCATTTCTTTCTGGTAATGATTCTAAAATTATTGAAACGGAGCTGTTTAAATGTATAATCTTCAAAGCGAAACAGGTACAATCGAGAGTACTCTTATGGTGAATAATAGTCCCCAAACAAAAAAATTAGGAATAGGCTACACGATACTTGGATGGATTTCCTTTGCTATTTCACTACTCTTTATCCCAATTCTGTTCGGAGCTGGGGCTTTCCTTATGGGCCTTTTAACTTTTTGGGATAGAAATCAATTCCACGGAGCAGTATTAATGGGCTTTGCTTTTGTGGGCACAATACTTGGATCGCTTTTAAGCTTGATGGTGTCAGGAACCTTTTTATTCTAGGCTTTTTTCCTGCACAAGATATTTTGTTTTTTACCAAAAAGGTGAGAGCTAATGCTCCACCTTTTTTTTTCGAAATATTTTCTGCTCTCTTCCGTATATAAACTTACCTTTCTCACCATGATTCATCCTCTGAAGTTTTTTTGTGTGTAACAGGATCCAAATGAAGATTGAAAATTAAAAATAATTAATCTATTCAATTGACAGCAGCTTTTCCTATTTGTTAATATACCCATAAGGGTATAAATCGATATTGTCCATGACGAATTTTTCATAATAACACGATTAGGAGGACTGTCCAAATGCAAAAAATAACTGTAAAAGAAGTGGAATTATGATTAAATGACGGGTGGTATGCTAGCTTGGGAAGGCGAAATAGATTATTTTTTTTCAAAAAATATACCCCTATAGGTAAATGAAAAGGTGGCTATTTTATAAATGGAATCATTAAAAACAAATCTGATACTAGATACAAAAGGATTAGCATGCCCGATGCCAATCGTAAAAACAAAGAGGGCTATGAGTGATATAGAAGCAGGTCAGGTTTTGGAGGTACTAGCAACTGATAAAGGGTCAAAAGCAGACATGCAAGCATGGTCTAAGAGTTCAGGACATCAATATCTAGGTTTGATTGAAGACGGAAATGTATTGAAGCACTATATACGAAAGTCTACTAATGATGAAGCAATTGAGAGAAAACATCCAATTGTGACAAACAATGAAGAACTTGAAAAGAAACTTCAAGCAAATGACAGTATTGTTGTTTTAGATGTGAGAGAGGCTGCAGAGTTCACATTCAATCATATTCCAAATGCACTCTCCATTCCGTTGGGAGAATTAGATGAGCGTATAGATGAATTATCCAAACAGGACGAAATTTATATAGTATGTCGCGCGGGAAATCGTAGTGATTTTGCAGCACAAAAATTAACAGAGCATGGATTTTCTAATGTAATAAATGTGGTACCTGGCATGAGTCAGTGGTCTGGTAAAACAACTGGTATTAATAGTTAAGGTTTGTGAACATAAAACTCAATATAAATAATAAAAATTCTTGGAGGAATAAATAATGAGTAAAAAGGTAGCGATTATTGCTAGTAATGGTGGATTATTTGATGCATATAAAGTGGTTAATATTGCAACTGCAGCAGCTGCAATGGATCAAGAAGTAGCGATTTTCTTCACATTCGAAGGACTAAACCTCATTCATAAAGAGGCGAATCAACAGCTTCCAATGCCAGAAGGAAAAGAGCATTTTGCAGAAGGCTTTGCAAAAGAAAACGTACCCTCCATACCTGAAATGGTCGCAATGGCTCAAGAAATGGGTGTTAAATTTATTGGTTGCCAAATGACAATGGATATTATGGGATTAGAAAAAGATGCATTCGTAGATGGAATTGATGTAGGTGGAGCTGTAACATTTTTAGAGTTTGCTAAAGATGCTGACATTACATTAACCTTTTAATTAACACGATCCATGGAATTATTGGAAATAAGTCTAATAATATTAGCCATCATATTTCAACTTCAGTTCACGAACAAATAAAGACTTATTTTTTTAAACTTTAATATACCCCAATAGGTATAGGGAGGAATAATGATGAAAGCTATTTTACCAGAGGAAATTAATCAAATAATTTTAGAAAAACAACCGTTGTTCATATTAGATGTCCGTAATGAAGATGCATTTAAGGATTGGAAAATTGAGGGGGAAAACATCAAATATTTAAATGTCCCTTATTTTGAGTTAATTGACGGTGTAGAACCTGTATTGGAGCAGATTCCAACCAATAAAAAAGTAGTGGTTGTATGCGCCAAAGAGGGATCATCAGTAATGATTGCAGAGATGTTAAATGAAAAAGGGCTTGAGGTTTCATATTTGAAGGACGGAATGAAAAGTTGGAGCGAATATTTATTTCCGACCATGGTTTATGAAGATGAAGACATTACTGTCCACCAATTTATTCGCGTTGGCAAAGGCTGTTTATCTTATGTAGTGACATCTGGGGCAGAAGCATTGGTGGTAGATCCAGCCCGTTTTATTGATCAATATACCAATTTTGCTGCGGCACAAGGCGTAAACATTACCCACATTGTCGATTCTCATTTACATGCTGATCATATTTCAGGTGGCCGTGAATTAGCAGAAAAAACGGGTGCCAAATATTATGTTATGAAATCAGAAGGTGCTGTGTTCGAATTTGAAGCACTAGAGCGATACGACAAAATTGAGTTTGCGAATATTAAATTAGAAGTGTTAGCTGTGAAAACACCTGGTCACACTCCGGGAAGTGTCTCATTCTTTGTGAATCAAAAATTACTGTTTTCGGGTGATACGATTTTCGTTTCTGGGTTAGGGCGTCCTGACTTGGGCGGGAAAGCACGCGAATGGGCAGTTGACTTATACGAAACAATTTATAGCAAAGTTTCGCAAATTGCTGACGGTGTTATTGTACTACCAGGCCATTACGCTGATTTCCATGGTGAAATAAACGAGCAGGGATATATTGGAAGCACATTGGGAACTATCCGAAATGTCAATGACATCATGGCAGGTAAAACAATTGAGGAATTCGTTGATCAAGTGGCAGCCTCTGCTTCAACAGACACACCACCAAACTTTGAAGACATCATTGCAATTAACCGTGGCGTAAAGAAAGCGACGATTGACCAGAAACAGGAACTTGAAATTGGACCAAATCGTTGTGCAGTCCACCATACTCATTAAATAATCAGGAACGCTAAATATAAAAGTTCTACTTCTTTTATCCAATTGCCAAGGAGTACAGGGAATAAATTTAATGTATTAAAACGACTAATTAAATATGGGAACCGGTTTGGTTCCCATTCTTAAATGGAGGGCAAGTTCATGGACATAGGTTTCATTATTACCATCTTCCTGATTGGATTTATAGGTTCATATGTATCTGGTATGTTAGGAATTGGTGGCTCAATTATAAAATATCCAATGCTTCTTTACATTCCACCTTTATTTGGTATAGCAGCATTTAGTGCACATGAAGTTTCAGGCATAAGTGCCGTTCAAGTGTTTTTTGCAACAATTGCTGGTGTATGGGCATATCGAAAAGGTGGCTATTTAAATAAAAAATTGATAACTTATATGGGATCAAGTATCTTAATTGGTAGTTTTATAGGTGGGTACGGCTCAAAGTTAATGTCAGAAGGAGGAATTAACTTAATCTATGGCATTTTAGCCTTAATCGCTGCTATTATGATGTTTATTCCTAAAAAGGGAATTGATGATATTCCTCTTGATCAGGTAACATTTAATAAATGGCTAGCAGCAACACTGGCTTTAATCGTTGGCCTTGGCGCTGGTATAGTTGGAGCTGCGGGCGCGTTTTTATTAGTGCCTATCATGTTAGTCGTGTTAAAGATTCCAACAAGAATGACAATAGCTTCATCATTAGCGATTACATTTATCTCGTCTATTGGGGCAACTATTGGAAAAATTACGACAGGACAAGTAGATTATTATCCTGCCTTCATCATGGTAATTGCTAGTTTAATTGCCTCGCCACTTGGAGCTGTTGCCGGGAAAAAGGTAAATACGAAGGTTTTACAAATTATTTTGGCATTATTAATATTTGCAACTGCCGGGAAGATTTGGTTGGATATTTTATAATAACGAGGTCATATTTATAATTAATGTTACATGGACCATCAACAATTAGCTGTGATGATCCATTTCCATGCGTTAACGGTAAAACTGGAGAGTCATCTTAGGATGACCCTCCTTTAATATTTATATCTTCCTTTTAAAAATTCTATTAGATAGCACCTTGTCTTGACTACCCTGGTAAAATTACGAAAATACTTTTTCTTTATTTCACTGCTACATCATAACCATTTGGATTCTTTTCCTGCCATCCCCATGAGTCGCGGCACATGTCTTTCACTCCTCTTTTAGCCACCCAACCTAGTTCTGTTTTTGCTTTTGTCGGATCTGCATAACAGGAAGCTACGTCCCCTGGTCTTCTTGCAACAATTTTATAAGGAATGCCTTTTCCCGCTGCCTTTTCAAAAGCGGAAACAAGCTCCAACACACTATAACCCGTTCCAGTACCAAGATTGTACGCATCCACCCCTGTTGTATCCTTCACTTTCTCCAACGCCTTTAAGTGACCCAGCGCTAAGTCAACAACGTGGATATAATCACGGACCCCAGTTCCATCAATCGTTGCATAGTCATTTCCAAACACCTGTAGCTCCTTTAACTTACCAACCGCGACTTGAGTAATATACGGCATTAAATTATTAGGAATACCGTTTGGATCTTCACCGATACGACCACTTGCATGGGCTCCGATTGGGTTAAAATAGCGTAATAAAGCAATACTCCAGCTATTATCAGAAATATACAAGTCTCTCAGAATTTCTTCAATCATCAGCTTGGTTCTTCCATAAGGATTTGTTGCTCCAAGTGGGAAATCCTCCGAAATCGGCATCCGTTCCGGCATACCATATACAGTTGCAGATGAGCTGAACACGATTTTCTTTACATTGTATTTTTGCATGACTTCGCAAAGAATAAGAGTTCCCGTAATATTATTATGATAATAATGAAGTGGAATCGAAACTGACTCTCCAACAGCTTTTAACCCAGCAAAATGGACAACCGCATCAATTTGGTTTTCGATAAACACTTTTTCCAAATCGTCACGATTAAGTAAATCAACCTCATAGAATTTAATATTTTTTCCAGTGATTTCCTTAACCCGGTTCAACGATTCTTGCTTACTATTTGAAAAATTATCAAGAACAATAACCTCATTATCTGCGCTTAATAATTCGACACATGTATGACTACCTATATACCCTGCTCCACCCGTAACCAAAATTGCCATAGTTTCCTCCTACAAATTTCTAATTTCACTCTATTTTTTTAATCATATCTAAAAATCCTTAGGGCTGCAACAACGATCACCACTAGTCGTGACACATCGCACTCGATAACGATATAATCAACATGAGGAGGCGTTTATCTTGGATTTAATCGATTACCATCTTCATACAAATAACTCGTTCGACTCAAGTGCAAACATGGAGGACATTTGCCGACTTGCAGTCGAAAAGCAAATAAAAGAAATTTGCTTCACCGAACATTTCTCAGTCAATCCACTCGTGCCAACTTATGGCCATCTTAATTTTGAAAAATATTTCACTGAAATTAATGATTGTCAAAATAAATTTGTTGACAGCTTAGTCATTAGAGCAGGCATCGAACTTTGCGAACCCCATTTATTAATGGGAAAATTCGCTGAAGCATTGCAACCTCAAAACATAGATTTCATCTTAGGTTCAGTACATAACGTCAACAACCAAAAGCTGCGCGATGTCCTTAAAGAACATGATACGAAGAGCTTTCAGCTATATTTTGAAGAGCTTTATAAAATGGTTGCTATTGCTGACATTGATGTCATTGCCCATCTAGATTTAATTAATCGTTATGCCTTCAAAGAATTTGGTTTTTACAAGTTTGATGAATTCAAGAGTTTAATTCAACAAATATTAACGAAAGCCATCGACAGGAATATTGGAATTGAAATCAACACTTCCGGTCTTCGCGGTGGATTAAAACAAACATTGCCATCGATTGAGGTTCTTAAGCTCTATCATGATTTGGGTGGAGAAATATTGACAATCGGCTCCGACTCTCATTTCGTTGACCATGTAGGTGCCAACATCCAAGACGCTTATTCACTTGCCTCTGAATGTGGATTTAAGTATATTTTTAAGTTTAATAAAAGAATAGCGACTCCTATGACGTTGATAATCCCAGCTTATTTCTAGCTTATGTTTTAAAAAAACCATAGAATAGATTTAATCAAGTAGGCTGGGTGGGACAAAATGAAAACTTCTATTCTCGAATTATTTCCATTTTTAATAGGATTGCCGGAGAATGAACAAAAGCAACTGGTCCATATCGAGGTTAAGGGTGGACAAACAATATTATCAGCAGGAGATAGCTGTAATCAAGCTGCTTTCGTTTATTCGGGAGAAATTAAAATCATGAAAACGAATAAAAATGGTAGAGAAGTTAACCTTTACCACGTGTTTCCTGGCCAAGTTTGCATTTTGACGGTGACAAGCGTCCTTTCACATCAACTTTTTCCCGCAAACGCTGTTGCAGCGAAAGACACAAAACTTTTTTTCATTGAAAAACAATGGTTAAAGCGATGGTTAAGCTCAAATTTCGCCTTACAAGAACTGATTTATCAAACGACTGCGGACCGTTTCATCACAATGATGGGACTATTTGATGATCTGATCTTTAGAAGAATTGATGAAAGAGTGGTTGAATTCCTTTTAGAAAATCTACCTGCCGACGAAACCATTTTGTGTATAACACACGAAGAAATGGCTGCTGAACTAGGTACCTCTCGTGAAGTGGTTAGCAGAGTCATGAAAAATCTTGAAAAAAGTAACTGCATTCGTTTATTCCGTGGAAAAATAATGATGCATTCCAGGGAGCAACTTAAAAGTATTTTGACAAAAGAGTGAATAAGTGACTTAGTCACAGAAAATATCTTCCTCTAAAGTTATCATAATATTTAAGAAATTATATTCTTTTAGGGGTTGTTTATTTATGAAAGCAAATGTAGGGGTAACTGATCGTATGATTCGGCTTGTTCTTGGGGTTCTTCTATTAGGATTATTCCTTCTCGAAGGTAATGTTAAATATTTTGGGTTACTGGGTGTTGTATTTATCTTAACTGCAATAGTCCGGTTTTGTCCGCTTTATCCTTTGTTTAAAATCAATACCTGCAAGAAATAGAGTGCTAGAAATCAATGTGATAGGTACTATTTTAGGCTATCGATGAGGATCGATAGCCTTTTATATTATCGAGAGAATTTTATTGAGCAGGAATACTAGAAATTTTCCGTTCGATGTTTTTTTGACCTTCTTCTAAACTTGATAGTCGGATGTCAACATTGTCTAATCGAATATTTACCTCTTCAAATCGATTATCAATTTTATTAAATCGCTTTCCTACTTCTTCGAATTGACTCTTAACATCATTTCGAAACTCTGATAACTCGTCTTTTATGACTTCACGTAATAAGTCTATTATTTCAGTGCCCATCCCAATTCCTCCAATTTTATAAATTATAACATTGAAAGAGCCTTCTTGGACGTAAAAAATTTTGCCAATGCGCCAAAAATAGAACATTAGTTCCTGTTCAATTATATCGCAAGGACTACAATCTGTCCAATTTTATTATGGGATTTCTTCCCTTAAGAAGGAATATATAAATTAATTATCTTCGTCTTCATCCTCAAGCCACTGCAAAGAATAATAAGAATCACATAAATAATCATGGAATCCCCAACCAATATCAACCGTGTCCGTAACTACATTTTCCAATCTGTCTGCAAAAGTATGATAATATTCTTCCTCATCATCACAAATAGAAACCACTTTTTCAAACATATTTCCAACATTGTTATAAAAGTTTGCATCTATATCACCATATGTGTTTGTGAATTCTACTCCTAATTCCACATAAAAAAGCATTAGGTCCACTGTTCTCTGTTTATCACCAGTGGTCTGCTCAAAAGTTTTGATTGTCTTTTTAGCCTCTGATAAGCGAAGTTTCCCATGCCCTTTTTCAGGAAAGAACTCATTCTGAATCTGTTTCCTAGCAAAAATAAACAATTCCTCAACTGCTTCGTCTCCAAGAAATTTGCTTGATAGATTATTTTGAACATCCTTATTTATTTTAGACAATTCAGCAATTAGTTGGATTAGCTCTGTTTGGTTGTATTCTTTTAAATGTCTCTTTAGTTCACTAATTTTAATTTTCATAGCTTCCCCCAAAGTGTTATATGAATTGTTATCCGCTTGAAAAATTGGTTACACTAGCATTATACATTAACTATTCGGAGAGATTAATAATGGAAGATAATCATAATTTAGAAGCAGTGTTAAACGAATGTAGGTGCTTGAAAAAGGAGAACCTTTATTTTAAAAATTCACTTTCAAAAATGATGAATCCTCAGGTTGTAAAAGAGAACCATTTCCCAGCCGAAAATAAAGTCAGTAACTATTCTCTT
>CAURFY010000063.1:0-10569 GCA_963524115.1 uncultured Bacillus sp. | reverse complement strand
CTTTTCTTGTTTTAATAGGCTAATCCCACTCTACTTTTAAGGAATTGATCTGAATGTATTTGTTTGAAGGCAAAATCAGCTGTATCCTTGGTTGAGATGGATTGGCCGTTAATAGGAAGAACATCTCGCTCGTATCGATATTTACCTGTTTTTTCACCGACAGGTAAATAAGTGGGACACACGATCGTCCAATCAAGATTAGACTGCTTTAACTGAAGGTATGCACGGAGGTGATCTTCAGTGGCCAAAGTAGATTTGTTCCTTGATTCATTTGATTGAAAGCGGTAGAGGCCTGGCTCACTCCGTGATTGTAAAATACCTGCAGTTCCTATTGTTACAACTCGATTGATTCCGTAGACATTCATTTTATTGATAATTCTTGGCATGCTTTGGGATAAAGTCGTATTTCCATCAGTACTTAACGCACTAATGATTATATCAGATCCCACCATAACCCTATCTAAATCTGCATCATTTAGGACGTTTCCCGAAATTAAGTTGAGAAAAGGGTTATGGTTTAAAATTTTAGCCTTATCACGTACTAAAGCTTGGACATAATGACCTGCTTCGAGTGATTCTGATAAAATAACAGAACCAACCCTTCCAGTTGCTCCTAAAATACATATGTTCACTAAACGTTCACACCTTAGACACGAAATTTACCAAATATCACTTTGATTATTATTTCGTTATGATATATTTAAATTGTTTATTTGTCAGAAAAATAAAAATTAGGAGGGATGACCGTGGAACAATTTACAGTTACACTTACTATAGCTAGTTTAATGGTTTTAGTTTATTTTATCAGTTATTCCATTGTAAAAAAACCCTCATAAACTGCTTGCATTTGCATGCAGTCTTTTTTTATAAAATAGGGACGGTAACCGCTGATTAATGGAGATGAAATATTGACCCTTTGACTAAATGTTGTTTGTGCTTGAAAAGCCCCATTCTCGAAAGAATGGGGCTTTTGCCATATTTATTCAATTTTTGGAAATAGGAATTTTAATACTGACCGCTAAGTTGTTGCTGAGACATTTGAACTAAACGCTTTGTAATTTCTCCACCAACAGATCCATTAGCTCGCGATGTTGTGTCTGCACCTAATTGGACTCCAAATTCAGATGCGATCTCAAACTTCATTTGGTCAAGCGCTTGTTCTACTCCAGGAACTAGTAAATTGTTTGAGGAATTGCTTCGGTTACTCATTAAATATCATCTCCTCATAAAATTTTAATTAATATGGTTGGGTTGGCTGGATTTGCACCAGCGGCAGATATCATGTCTGCTCCACTTTGGTTAACCCATCGGAGAAAATAATTTTTTTTTATTTGTGTACTATCTATTATGGTGGTTTTTAAGTGGATTATTCTGATGGATTAACGGCAATTTTTCCCATTTATAAAATTATTTATACATATGGTTTCGGATGCGTGAAACAATATAAATAATAACCGATAATCGGAGGGGTGAAGTTAATGGGGATGTGTCCAATTTGCAATGGTTTTGAGCAGGTAACTGTTACTTGTCCCTCTTGTGGCCAGGTTATGGAGGATAGTGGAAGGATTATGGATTTTTATGATGACTATAGTGCGTATATGGAAATAGATGAACTAAAATTGGAAGATGGTTTTGCTAATACTTTTTCTAGAAGCCAATGTCCTCATTTAATGAGTTGTCTGCATTGTGGTCGAAACGAAATTCAATTCATACAGGAATAAAGAAGCAGACTTCATTCACATTTAGGAAGGTATTATTTATCCTAACTTTCGAATGTATAGTCTGCTTCTTAATTAAGGTCAAAATTCAAGTGTGGTCCGAGGTTTAATGAATTCTTAGTTCAGTTTGTGCATCAAAGAAATGAACTTTGTTCATATCCAGTGCAAGCTCAAGCTTTTCGCCGGGTTTAAAATTGGTTCGTGAATCTAGCCGGGCAATGAATTCCTGACCTAAAAGGTTAGAATAAATCATTGTCTCTGCTCCAGTTAATTCGGCAACTTCAATTTGAACAGAAATTTTCGAACCTGAAGAGGCATCAACAAAAACGGGTTCATCGTGTAGATCCTCCGGACGAATTCCAAAGACAATGTCCTTTCCAATATAGCCTTGGTCACGGAGCGTTTTCATTTTACCTTCAGGAATCGCAAGTCTCACAGTGCCGACAATAAAAGAGCCATCTTCAATTTTTCCTTTGAAAAAGTTCATCGCTGGTGATCCAATAAAACCAGCAACAAAAATATTCTCAGGTGAGTCATAAACATCCTTTGGTGCTCCTACTTGTTGAATGAAACCATCTTTCATCACGACAAGACGTGTTGCCATGGTCATTGCTTCTGTTTGATCATGAGTAACATAAATCGTGGTGGTTTGTAGCCGTTGATGCAATTTGGCAATTTCCGCCCGCATTTGGACACGAAGTTTGGCATCGAGATTAGACAGTGGTTCATCCATCAAGAATACTTTGGCATCACGAACAATGGCTCGTCCTAATGCAACCCGTTGACGTTGACCTCCTGATAATGCTTTTGGCTTACGGGATAAGTATTCTTCTAGACCAAGTGTGGTTGCAGTTTCCCGGACTCGTTTGTCTATTTCGGCCTTCGGGAATTTACGAAGCTTTAATCCAAACGCCATATTGTCATAGACAGTCATATGAGGATAAAGGGCATAGTTTTGAAATACCATCGCAATATCTCTGTCTTTTGGTGGTACATCGTTCACTCGTTTCCCATCAATATAGAAATTACCTTTAGAGATTTCTTCAAGACCTGCGATCATTCTTAACGTGGTTGACTTACCACAGCCTGATGGGCCAACAAATACTATAAATTCTTTATCTTTAATAAGGAGATTAAAATCGCTTACTGCTGTGACCTTGTTATCATAAATCTTATAAATATGATCAAGCTTTAATTCTGCCATAAGTGCTTCCCCCATATGTATTATTTTTTAGTTTATATGGATAGTGTAACGAAATATATTGGGAAGTTATATGGGCAGTTCGCACAAAGATTTGTTTCTCATTTTCGGCAAAATGCAAAAAATACTAGGACATTTCATGTAACATACATGCCTGGTACACAGTAAGAGCACCCTGAAAACTTTTTAAGTTAATTCCCGTTTTCTCCTCAAATTTATCTAAGCGATATTGTAATGAATTACGGTGAATATATAATTTTTTTGCTGTTAAGGTCACGTTTAAATTATGCTCAAGGAATGCTTTGATTGTAATAAGCATTTCTGGGTCATCTGAAAACACAGGTAAAAGATCACGTTGTAATGTGTTTCGGAGTTCACTGGATAATTGTAATGTGATTAATAAAGGAAATAATTTTTCAAGTCCTAATACTCTTTCCATCGGAAGAAGTGTTTTTCCTTGTTCAAACATCTTAATCTCTTCAGAAAAAATGACTGGAGTTTCATTTGATAACGGGCGGTATTTTCCAACATAAAAATATGGATTAATAAAAAATTCACTTTCTAAAGTTTGAACAATGGATGTAAAATCATTCTCAAAAGAAACCGGGTCGATTTCGATGATAAGCCCATTAAATGAATCAATCCAAACAATTATTGTATTAATAGAAAAGAACCCCTTTAATGCAACTTCAAGTTCAGACAGATTAATTTTTTCTCCAGAATAAGAAAATTGACTAATTCGAATAGTTTGACCATATGTAATTGGAGAATCTCCTTTTAAAAATAAAAATTGATGCCACTTCGTTGCTTCTAATGTACTGTTAATTGGGGAAGTTAAAATCGGCTTATATTCAAATAATATCTTTATGACGGCTAATTCTTTAAGGCTTATTTCGTTCTTAGGAATTGCAAACCAATTACTTTTTTCTTGATTTCGGAACCAGTGATAACCCAATGATCTTTCATCATTAGGAATGTTGGTGCATTCAACGGTTTTCTTGTAAAGAGTAGCAAGATTAGTTAACATATGTTCGTTCTCCCGATTGAAATGTCGTTTGAAACACTTCCCGTTTTATTATCTATGATTAGTTATCATACACGTGAAACAGCATTAATTCATGAATTTGAGAAACAAGCAGTTCTTGGTCTTCTGGTACCGGGGCTGTCGAAGTCCATTCGATTTTCCCAGTTTGGTGGTAGATTCCAGAAAACTGTTGTCTTTTATAAAAAAATGAAAATTTCCAGCCGGGTAATTGACTATTTTCAAAAAGTGGTTGAAATTGAAAATGATTGATCAATTCTATCTCCTCCTTCTTATTATTATATTTTGAAGGATGGTACGTAGCAAATGCAATTAATAAGTGTTTGAGTGACCGAGAAGCCAAAAAGAACGCTGCTTCAGTCACTCAGAGAGCAAAAATTGACAAAAAAACGGTAAAAAAATTAATAGAGTCTAAATTACTTGAATACTTTCTCTGGGTTTTTTATCGCTTGTTCTGATAAGAAAACAGCAAACGCTAACGAGAGTTTTCTGGACAGGACCTCAAACTTTCTCAAATGAGGATGATTAAATATTGACCTCCCTGGCTTTGAGTTAGCTTCAAATACCCAAACATCGCCATTTCGGTCGATTCCTACGTCAAAACCTACTTCCCCAATGATGCCTTGGACTTGTTGTTCAAGCGCGATACTCATATTAAGAACAACTTCTGTTAATTTGCTTAAGTATTTCTGCTGTTCAGTTTGGTCGGGGAATATGTCTTCGATTGTTTTTATTTCTCCACCATTTTGAAGATGAGTCGTAACACTTCCATGGCCGGCCACTTTAGCTGCAATCGCCGTTACTTGCCATTTGCCGAGTTCATCTTTATTAGTGTGAATTCGATAATCAATCGGACGTTGATCCACTCTCATTAAATGAATCCCTTGTTGAACAAGCAAAGTTGCCAAGTTTTTCTCAGGGAATCTGTTTTTAATGAGACTTTCCAAGCTTTTAAACTTAGTTAATTTATTTGTCCCTTGATCATCTTGATAGCGGCAATAATACGTGTTATTTTTTTTGTTAAAAATGATTTGATGAATGCCGTAGCCAAGGCTGCTGTTCTTAGGTTTGATAAAAACATGCCCATAGTCTGCTAACATTCGTTCAATCGTCGAAAAGGATTGAAACGAAAGGGTTTCTGGTAAATATTTTGATACAATATCATTCTGATAAAGACGCTCGTAAATATCTAATTTATTAAAAAAACCAGGATTGTACCAGGGAATTAAATATTCATCTTGCAAACGTTCTTTAATATTCTTAGGTTTAAGTAGTTTTTCACTTAGTCGGTTTGGCAATCTATCATATATCACATTTGGAAACGGGATGTACATTCTTTCCCAACCATTTTGATGATAAAAGAAACCTTGGATTTGTCCATTGTCCCAATCAATATGTTGTTCCCCAAAAACAAATGGTAAGGCTCCAACTGATTTCGCCGTTGAAAGGAGTTTGGCAAAGATAGCGCTACGTTCACCAATTGGCCGAAATGGGAAAGGGGTAAATCCACAAGTGAAAATCCCGACTAACGGACCAAGAAACAGGGTACCATTATCAACAAATACATGAAGCGGTAATTGGAAATCTGGGAAGAGAAGGGCTTCTTGGACATCCTCACTGATTATGAGCCAGTCTTTTTGGTCAGGATGGGGAAGGCACTCCACTTCAACGATCTTACTACCAAAAGAAATTCTTTTAATTGGCACTTCGCTCTGAAGTCCGTACGGATGATAAACAGTTTGTTGTATACTTTGGTCAATGTCAATTTGGTATTGTTTCCTCATCATATCGCATCCTCTCTTATGCTTTTATTTCATTATTTAGTTGGCTCTTTACCCCACATTTGAACAACTAGGTTTATACAACTATAATAATGCTATGTTCAAAAGATGGATGAATGGGCGTTGAAAAGTCCGATTAGTTTTAATAGAAATCGAAATGGGCAAAAGCTGATATTGTATCGTATGAACTTTAAAACAGAGTGTGCTTCATCAATTACGGAAGGTTGATTACAATGAAAATCTTGTTAAGTATTCTATTTATGGTCAGTGTTGGGGCATTAATTGGGGCATTCACCAATTATATCGCGATAAAAATGCTGTTTCGCCCTTATCGACCTTTATACATTGGGAAGTGGCGGATTCCGTTTACTCCGGGAGTCATCCCGAGTCGAAGAGATGAGATGGCGGAACAAATGGGGAAAATGGTGGTTGATCATCTGTTGACCCCTGAGAGTATTAAAAAGAAGTTTATCAATAAAAAATTCCAGATGGATATGGTGCAGGGGGTAGTAAAAAAGCTTCACCAATGGGAGAACTCAGACCTAACGATTGCAATCCTACTTAAAAAAATTGGGATTGAAGACGCGACTATTCAGATTGAAGAAAAAATTGATAATGTTATTGAGACAGGTTATCTAAAATTTACGGAAAAATATCAGGACAAGACAATAGAAACAATAATTCCATCAGAGTTTACCGAGAAAATCAAAGGAAAACTTCCAACGATATCGCGCTACATATTAGGCAAGGGGATAGACTATTTTCAAAGTATGGAAGGTAAGCAACGTATTTCAAGAATGTTAGAAGATTTTATGAAGGACCGCGGGATGTTTGGGAATATGGTTCAAATGGTGTTAGGAAACGTCAATCTTGCTGATAAAATACAGCCCGAAATCATCAAATTTCTTAAAAATGATGGCACTGTGGACATGCTAACCAGTGTTTTGAACAAAGAATTGAACAAAATACTTCAGTGGGACATTAACGAAATAGAAATACAAATTGAGAAGGCCAACCTATTAAAAGTAATAAAAGAAAGCGCTCGGAATATCATGCAAATAGAAAGCTTGCTTAATAAACCTTTCAGTGAATTCCATTTTTCAGTTGATGATCCTGCCATAGAAGACTTCACAGAAAGGGTCTTCAATTTAGCTGGGGAATGGTTAGGAAACAAAATTGATGACATCATGGAAAAAATGCACCTTAAAGAAATCGTTCAGGAGCAAGTTGAGTCCTTTTCCGTTGAACGTTTAGAGCTTATGGTGCTGTCAATCATTAATAGTGAATTAAAAATGATTACCTATTTAGGTGGTTTGCTCGGAGGAATGATTGGATTAGTACAAGGTAGTATTATGATCATGCTTCAGTAGCATCCTTCTGATAAAATAAATATTTTGGGGAACACATTCATATAATGATAAAATTCAAGCGGGTTTGCAACGCTTGATCATATCGTAATTAGATTCGTGTTTTGGTATAGTAAAATGGATTGTTGAATAAAAGGAGAGATAATAATGTCAGTTAATTTGTATGATGCCGCTTATGAATTAGAGAAGGCAGTTCGTCAGAGTGATGAATATGCTCGATTACAAAAAATGTATCAGGATGTTTACGCTGATGAAGCAGCAAAAAAAATGTTTGAAAGTTTCCGTACCCTTCAATTAAATTTACAGCAAAAACAAATGATGGGTCAGGAAATTTCTCAACAAGAAATTGAACAGGCTCAAAGAACAGTAGAATTAGTGCAGCAACATCCAAAAATTGCTGGTTTAATGGAAGCTGAACAACGGATGAGTATGGTCATTGCTGATCTCAATAAAGTAATCATGAAGCCATTAGAGGAATTGTACAGTACGCATCAATAATGACTGAAAAGTTCTAATTGTTCACCCCTATTCATACACCTTTATAAGACACCTACATCTTAGAATAGGGGGCCAATCAATGATTTACCGATTGCTTGCTTTAAATATTGATGGGACACTTCTGCAGTCAAATGGAAAACTACACCGATCTTCAAAAGAGGCAATAGGATATGTCATGCAAAAAGGCATATATGTTACCCTCGTGACATCACGTAGTTTCCCATCAGCCAGTAAGGTAGCTAAAGCATTAAAAATACCATCTATGTTAGTCACACATCGGGGTGGCTATATAGCGAATTCGGTAGAAAAACAGATTCTCGCTAAAAGGATTCCTGAGGAAGTAACATATGAAATTGTCCGGTTTCTTGAAGGGCTCTCATGTCAAATTAGGATTCTTCATGAACGTTTCTCGTTAATTAATAAATCAAAAACAAATCATAATTTATTAGCTAAAACAGTGTTTAGTAGTTCTGGAGAACCAACATTATACGCTCACCAATTTGTTGACAGTATAAGTGAAACCATTGTCGAACAACATATTGCTCCTCCGAAAATAGAGGCGTTTTTCGAAAATAAAGAAGAACTTGAAGATGGGAAAAAAGCTATATCGCAAATGTTTGCAGAGGTAGATATGACCGAGTTGGACCCATTGCGTTTGGATATTGTACCAACTGGTGTATCAAAGCTGAATGGTCTCATTTATTTAGGAGAACAGCTCGGAATTTCGCGGAAAGAAATGGTGGCTATTGGGGCTGATTTGGACGATATTCCTATGATTGAGGCTGCTGGACTAGGTGTGGCGATGGGGAATGCTCCTGTTGCAGTTAAACAGGCAGCAGATTGGATTACCAGATCTCAAAATGAACAAGGGATAGCGTACATGGTCAAAGAACATTTTCGAAAACAGCAACCAATCGAATTTCTCAAAAAAATGAATATTATTAAATAGCGATGGGGCTCTTCCAAAACCTGTGTAACAGGGGTAGGGGAGCCCTATTGTTGTGGTTAGGTACCATATTAATGGGGATATTTTTATAATATAAAAAATTGTATAAAATTTTTAGAAAAGTCTAACCATCTCGTGTAATTTCCATTTATAATGATATTGAAGATAAAGGGGGGATTTTTAGTGACGGGAAAAATTATTACCGAGCCGGTTATTGTTACAGTAAATGGACGTGTAGCGACAGTCGAATTGAATAGGCCAGAAGCTTTAAACGCATTAAATAAGGACCTTATTAAATGCCTTGCCATTAAATTGAAGGAAATAAGCATATCGGATGACATTGATATCGTAGTGTTAACCGGGGCAGGACCAGTATTCTCTGCGGGCGGGGATATTAAAACAATGCTTATGGACATTGATGAAAGCGATTTCCTTTCGGTGATGGAAACCATCAG
This sequence comes from uncultured Bacillus sp., assembly GCA_963524115.1. Taxonomy (GTDB): domain Bacteria; phylum Bacillota; class Bacilli; order Bacillales; family Cytobacillaceae; genus Bacillus_BU. The sequence goes on along the minus strand of CAURFY010000063.1, from coordinate 1,561 downwards.
TGAATTGGTAATCACTCTTTATTGCTTACCTAAGCTAACGATCAGTGCCATTACTGGTGCAGCAGCAGGTCTGGGCTTGAGCATTGCACTAGCAACGGATTATATTTTGGCAGATAGCTCAAGTAAAATCGCTATGAATTTTATTAAAATTGGACTTATACCTGATGGTGGTGCTCACTTTTTCCTTGAGAAGCTTGTTGGGGAATCAAAGGCAAAGCAGATTATTTGGAAAGGGGAAAAAATGTCTGCTAATGATGCACTAAAGATTGGTATCATAAATGAGGTAGTTGAAAATAATATACATACTGCTTTAGAGGCAAAAGTTGAGGAATGGTTAAATGAGCCGATTCAAGCAATGATTAAAACGAAGAAAATTTTTGCGGAAAATAACCGGCCACAGTTATTGAAGGTGCTGGAATTAGAAAAAAATGCTCAGATAAAAATGCGTGAAACCATCGACCATAGGGAAGGAATTTCTGCATTCGTTGAAAAACGTCAGCCAAAGTTTATTGGACGATAGCTCAAATATATAGTTCCTAACTTCCAAAAAAGCAAAGAGCGCTTGGGCTCTTTGCTTTTTTAAGGATGAAACAGGATTAGCTTCCCAGCTGAAGAGGTGCAGCGATGAGTTTTATCAATGAGATCCTTTTCCTTTAGAAGTTGTTCTCCTTGCTGTTTCGCCTCCTCCTCACTGTTTGCGTTAAATGCTTCATCAATAAGTTTATGACCATTTGGATCAAAAGCGGTGAGTTTGTATGCTGCCATTATTAGCACTCCTTTTTAGAAAATTCTGATGATTATATTTATTTTTACATATTTATTTATTTTTGGCAAAGATTTTATTGAATTGAATCTTTTTCTTAAAGAGAATCGTATAATTGACATGAATGGAAGGAGGTAAATAAATGGTATTACATATTGATCACGTAACCAAGCGCTTTGGAGACTTTTCGGCAGTGGACAACCTGTCGTTAACCATTCCAGAGAAAGAAATGTTCGGATTTCTTGGGGCTAATGGGGCTGGGAAAACCACTACATTCAGAATGATATTAGGTTTGCTTGAGCCTAATGAAGGTAAAATTCTTTGGGGTGGTAAACCAATCGACTATTCGGTCAGTGGTCTAATTGGGTATTTACCTGAAGAAAGAGGATTGTATCCTAAGCTAAAAGTACGGGAACAACTTGTTTATTTGGCGAGACTGAAGGGTATGACAAAGGCCGACGCAAATAAAGAACTATCCTATTGGTTAGACCGATTTAAAATTCCTGAATATGCCGATAAGAAAGTGGAAGAGCTGTCGAAAGGAAATCAACAAAAAATTCAATTCATCGCTGCTGTTATACATAAACCTAAGTTATTAATTTTTGATGAGCCATTTAGTGGGTTAGATCCGGTCAACGTCGAACTGTTGAAAGATTCAGTATTAGGGTTGAAGGAAGCTGGTGCCACGATTGTCTTTTCCAGTCACCGAATGGAGCACGTCGAGGAAATGTGCCAGCATCTTTGTATTCTCCAGAATGGGAGCCCTGTCGTTCAAGGGAATCTAAAAGAAATAAAGCG
>CAURFY010000062.1:0-10693 GCA_963524115.1 uncultured Bacillus sp. | reverse complement strand
GTTCAAAGGCCAGTTTTTCTGGAGCGGATATTTCATCATGGTGAATTCTAGATCTACCACCTTTCTTGTCAAAGAAACTTGGTATAAAATTCATTAGTTTCCACCTCTTCTCATTGTACTAACAGTATACGGAAAATTTTCAATATGTATACGTGTGGTTATAAGAAAACAATAAGGTTTTGGAAAAATCTACGTTTGCATATTTATTTTAGCTAAAAGCCTATTTCTGTTAAGATAGAAGCAACAGTTATTATTGAAGTAAGTGGGTGTTAAGGTGAATCTCTCAGAAAAGGCTATGATTAAATTATCGGAAAAATTAATGGATCAAGATACTTGGATAAATATGGGGGTTGGGTTATTAAAGATATTCGCCATTTTTATTCTCTCAAATCTGTTCATCAGAATTGGAAAGTTTGCTATTCATAATATTTTTAAGGTACGTTCCAAAGCCCCAATTAGAACATCAGAACGTCGTGAAGCAACACTGATGAAGTTACTCGATAATATTTTATCATATGTAATCTATTTTATTGCGTTTATCACGATTCTTTCAACGATTGGTATCGATGTGAAACCATTGTTGGCTGGGGCAGGTATTGTTGGATTAGCTGTTGGATTTGGTGCTCAAAATCTAGTTCGCGATATCATAACTGGTTTTTTTATCATTTTTGAGGATCAGTTTTCTGTAGGAGACTATGTAAGAATTGGTCAATATGAGGGAACTGTGGAGGAAATTGGTTTAAGAACAACAAAAGTTAAGAGTTTTTCTGGTGAGAGGCATATTATTCCTAATGGTGGTATTACAGATGTAACGAATTTTTCCATCCATAATAGTATGGCTATCGTTGATGTTGGTATTGCCTATGAGGAAGATATTGATCGGGCTGAGAAAGTGCTTCTTGAATTATTAGAAATATTGCCTGATAAGTATGAAGAAATCATAAGTCCGCCACAATTGTTAGGTGTTCAAAGTCTTGCTCCCTCGGAGGTTGTTTTGAGGATTGTTGCGGAGACAGAGCCAATGAGGCATTTGGCGGTGTCTCGAATGATAAGAAAAGATGTGAAACATTGGTTGGATCAGCGCGGAATTGAAATTCCCTTTCCACGTCTAGTTATGTATTCAAGATCAGAGGATCAGGAAAATCATAAAGTTTTTGCAGGGAACAAGGAGGGATAAGGATATGGAAGAAAAAGTTTTTAACATAAACGATGTGGTTGAAATGAAAAAATCTCACCCTTGCGGAGCCAATCAGTGGAGAATTATTCGGATGGGAATGGATATTCGAATCAAATGTGAAGGTTGTGGTCATAGTGTTCTTATCCCTCGCCGAGATTTTTCTAGGAAAATGAAAAAAATTTTAGTGAAGCATGAAGAGTGATTCATGCTTCTTGTGTTTTTACCAGCTTGTCTCTATAATTGTGAAAGACTATGTATACGGATTAAATTTATTTATGAAATAGAAGAAGTAGAGGAGTGACAATAGATGGCTTTAACAGCAGGAATTGTCGGATTACCGAATGTCGGAAAGTCCACTTTGTTTAACGCAATCACCCAAGCAGGTGCAGAATCTGCAAACTATCCCTTTTGTACTATTGACCCTAATGTAGGGATTGTCGAGGTTCCAGATCATCGATTAACAAAATTAACGGAACTAGTTCAACCTAAGAAAACTGTTCCTACCGCCTTCGAATTTACAGATATTGCCGGAATCGTAAAAGGTGCTAGTAAAGGTGAAGGCTTAGGGAATAAATTCTTGTCACACATTCGCGAAGTAGATGCGATTTGCCAGGTTGTTCGTTGCTTTGCTGATGATAATATCACTCACGTAGCAGGGAAAGTTGATCCGATTGATGATATCGAAACAATTAATCTAGAATTAATTTTAGCAGACATGGAGACTGTTGAGAAACGAATTAGCCGTGTCGAAAAACTATCTAAGCAAAAAGACAAAGACGCTGTGGTTGAATTCGAAGTACTTTCAAAATTAAGAGATGCTTTTGAAGCAGAAAAGCCTGCGCGTACAGTAGAGTTCAATGAAGAACAAATGAAAGTTGCAAGAGGACTACATTTATTAACGATCAAACCGGTTCTTTATGTGGCCAATGTTGCTGAAGAAGATGTAGCTGACCCTTCAGGTAATGAGTATGTCCAACTTGTTAAAGATTTTGCTGCTAAAGATAATGCAGAGGTCATAGTGATTTGTGCAAAAATCGAATCAGAGATTGCCGAGCTTGAAGGTGAAGAAAAGGCAATGTTCTTAGCTGAACTAGGGATTGGCGAGTCTGGATTAGATCAATTAATTCGTGCTGCCTATCATTTATTAGGTTTGGCTACTTACTTTACTGCAGGAGTTCAAGAGGTTCGTGCTTGGACATTCCGAAAAGGGATGAAGGCTCCACAATGTGCTGGAGTCATCCACTCTGATTTTGAACGCGGCTTTATTCGCGCTGAAACAGTTTCCTATGATGATTTATTAGCAGGCGGGAATATGGCAGCTGCGAAAGAAGCAGGGCGAGTTCGACTAGAAGGAAAAGAATACGAAGTAAAAGATGGAGACGTCATCCACTTTAGATTTAATGTATAAAAGACTATAAAAATAGATGACAAGACGGCAACTTACACAAGGTTGTCGTCTTTATTTTTTTATAAAATTGCATGTTGGGAAAAGTTATGATATAATTCTACCTTGTGAGTAATGAATAATTGCTCCTTGCCCATATTGGGCCGTCTAGACCAAAAGGAGGTGAAAGTGATGAAAAAGTACGAAGTTATGTACATCATCCGTCCAAACATTGAAGATGAGGCCAAAAAGGCTTTAGTTGAACGTTTCAACACGATCTTAACTGATAATGGTGCGGAATTAGCTGAAGCAAAAGATTGGGGTAAACGTCGTCTTGCATATGAAATCAATGATTTCCGTGACGGATACTACCAATTAGTAACTGTTGCTTCTGAGGCTGCTGCGGTAGAAGAATTCTCCCGTTTAGCAAAAATCAGCGAAGATATCATCCGTCATATGGTAATTAAACTAGAAGAAAAATAATTTCGAATTGATATATTCTTCCGTTTATTAAGTGTTTCACGTGAAACATTTGAGTGGAAGAAAGGAGTTGGTTCTGATGATGAATCGTGTAGTCCTTGTCGGACGTTTAACAAAAGACCCTGATTTGCGTTATACACCTAATGGAGTAGCGGTTGCGACCTTTACCCTTGCTGTGAATCGTTCTTTTTCGAATCAACAAGGAGAGCGGGAAGCAGATTTTATAAATTGTGTGGTATGGAGACGCCCAGCAGAAAATGTTGCTAATTTTTTAAAAAAAGGTAGCCTTGCTGGTGTAGACGGACATATTCAAACACGCCACTATGAGGGTCAGGATGGTAAGCGTGTTTATGTAACAGAAGTAGTAGCAGAAAGTGTTCAATTTCTTGAACCAAAAGGCAGTGCTTCTGGTGACAGAGGCGGTAGCGGTTTTTATAACGAACCACGGGAACAAGGTTCTCCGTTTGGTAACAGTAATAATAATCAGAATCAGAATCAACGTCAAAATAATAACAATAATAAGGGCTTTACTCGTGTGGATGAAGATCCTTTCGCTGGTGATGGGCAAATTGACATCTCCGATGATGATCTTCCATTCTAACACCGTAACAGCTCAAAAAAGGAGGTACATGAGATGGCAGGCGGACGTAAAGGCGGACGTGCAAAACGTCGTAAAGTTTGTTACTTTACAGCAAACGGAATTACACGCATCGATTATAAAGATGTTGATTTATTGAAAAAATTCATCTCTGAACGCGGTAAAATTTTACCACGTCGTGTAACTGGAACAAGTGCAAAGTACCAACGCAAATTGACTGTAGCAATCAAACGTGCTCGTCAAATGGCTTTGTTACCATACGTATCAGGTGAATAATAAGCAGTAAAAGACAGTGGGTTTGCTCACTGTCTTTTTCTATATGAAAGATTGATTGTTTTTAATCCTGAGTTGAATCCAAAATACATACTAGCTAAAATAGATATGAAGAAGGATTTCTTTACGGAGGTTTTTAATGAAAAGTGCAAATCAGTTAACCCAGGGAGCTATGTTTTTAGCTATATATTCTGTTTTGTTGTTAATCACCCTATACATACCGATACTGGGAGCAATCGTTAATTTGTTTTTACCATTACCATTCATTTTGTTTGCAGCAAAGAACAATTTAAAAAGCTCCATCGTCTTTTTTATTGCCTCGATATTACTATCACTCATCATTGGAAGTATGCTTGCAATTCCATTATCTTTGGCATTTGGTATGACAGGGATTACCATTGGTTATTTAATCAATAAACAAAAAAATAGATGGACAGTGATTCTTGCAGGATCAATGGTATTTTTAGTGAATGTTGTTGGGCAATATATTGTATCCGTCGTCTTTTTAAAAATGAATATCATTAAAGAGGCTGTCCAAACATTTCGTGATTCGTATCAAACGAGTATTGAAATGATGAAGAAACTAGGACAAGCACCAAATGAACAGGTAATAAAGCAAATGGAGACGAGTGTTTCGTTGATTGAAACATTGATGCCAAGTGCTTTCGTAATGGTTTCTTTTTTTATTGTTGTGATTATGTTGTTTGTATCAATGCCAATATTAAAACGATTTGGTGTAACTGTACCTGGATGGAAACCTTTTAGAGAGCTAATCTTGCCAAAAAGTTTATTATGGTACTATTTATTATGCATGTTACTGAGCTTAATAATGAATCCACAACAGGGAAGCTATTTGTACTTAGCTCTCGCTAACCTAGTATTTATCTTACAATTATGTATGATTATCCAAGGAATTTCGTTTCTTTTTTATTTTTGTTATCTAAAAGGATTTTCAAAAGCTATAACCATCACAGTAGTTGTTTTTTCCTTCCTACTCCCTTTTCTACTTTATATTGTGAGGATATTAGGTATAATTGACCTAGGCTTTAATTTAAGACAACGTCTAGAGAATAAAGCAAAATAAAGCATATATTGCATGATAATGGTTCTGTCTGAACCTTGAAATCATTACAGTTCTGGGAGCTGAAGATATGTCTTCATTTTTGGAGAAGAAGTCCATGCGGTATCCGTTATTTGGATTATTGGGCTTAACAGCAGTGCTTCTTGGTTTGTTAGCTTACTTTAACTGGTGGATTGGTCTGCTGGGGTTCTTCCTCATGACAATACCATATTATTATTTTTTTTCATTTTCCCGGCAGGAACAAAAAGATACGGAAGAATATATCTCCACTCTCTCCTATCGTGTAAAAAAAGTCGGTGAAGAAGCTTTAAATGAGATGCCGATTGGAATTATGCTTATTAATGATGATTTTTTTATCGAGTGGACCAATCCCTTTTTAGCATCTTTCTTTCACGAGGATAGGCTGGTTGGCAGGTCTCTTTATGAAGTTGCGGATTTACTTATTCCTTTAATAAAGCAAGAAGTTGATACTGAAATCATTACACTACATGAACGTAAGTTAAGAGTGATTCATAAACGAGAGGAACGTCTTTTATACTTCTTTGATGTAACGGAACAAAAGGAAATCGAAAAATTATATCGCGATGAACGAACTGTTATTGGAATCATTTTTTTAGATAATTATGATGAGTTAACACAGGCAATGGATGACCCAACTCGAAGCAATATTAATAACTTAGTGACATCACTTTTAAACAATTGGGCTCGAGAAAATGGTGTATTTCTTAAGCGAATCTCATCAGAACGTTTTATTGCTGTTTTTAACGAACATATCCTTCTTTTTTTAGAAAAAGGAAAGTTTGACGTTCTCGATGAAGTAAGGGAAAAAACATCCAAGCAAAATGTTCCTCTGACCTTAAGCATTGGAGTAGGGACTGGTGTTTCCTCTTTACCAGAATTGGGGACATTAGCGCAGTCAAGTCTTGATCTTGCACTAGGCAGAGGTGGAGATCAAGCGGCTATTAAGAAACCAAATGGAAAAGTTAAGTTTTATGGTGGGAAGACTAATCCTGTTGAAAAGCGGACTAGAGTTCGTGCTCGGGTAATCTCACATGCCTTAAAAGAATTGATTTCAGCCAGTGATAAAGTAATCATTATGGGACATAAAAACCCTGATATGGATGCAATTGGCGCAGCTATAGGGATATTAAAGGTAACACAAATGAATGAAAAAGATGGATTTATTGTACTCGATAACCATCAAACGGACTCCAGTGTAGGTAGACTAATGCAGGAAATAGGACAAAAGGAATCTCTCTATGCCCGGATGGTTAGTCCTGAAATCGCTATGGAGATTGCAACTGATCGGACGCTCCTTGTTATTGTGGATACACATAAACCTTCCTTAGTGATCGAAGAGAGGCTTTTGGCTAAAATAGATAATGTTGTGGTCATTGACCATCACCGACGGGGTGAAGAGTTTATTGAAAATCCTTTACTCGTTTATATGGAACCGTATGCCTCTTCGACAGCTGAATTAGTGACGGAATTACTTGAGTATCAGCCTAAACGGGGTAAAATTGACATGCTCGAAGCGACTGCCCTTTTGGCAGGAATTATCGTGGATACAAAAAGTTTCACCCTAAGAACGGGTTCCAGGACGTTTGAGGCTGCCTCCTATTTGAGGGCACATGGAGCAGATACTATTTTAGTGCAGAAATTTTTGAAGGAAGACCTTCACGCTTTTCTCAAACGATCTAAATTGATTGAGTCAGTCTATTTTTATCATGCTGGAATTGCAATTGCTAAAGGGAATGAAGAAGATATATATGATCAAATTGTTCTTGCACAATCAGCAGATACCTTGTTAACGTTAAATGGAGTGATAGCCTCTTTTGTCCTTTCCAAGCGAGGGGAGAATGTAGTAGGTATTAGCGCACGTTCTTTAGGGGATATCAATGTTCAGGTTATAATGGAACATTTAGATGGAGGCGGCCACTTAACCAATGCTGCCACACAAATTGCTAATGTTTCCGTAACGGATGCTGAAGAATTATTAAAGCAAGCAATCGATGAATATTTAGAAGGGGGTAAAAGAGAATGAGAGTTATTTTTTTAAAAGATGTTAAAGGAAAAGGAAAAAAAGGTGATATTAAAAACGTTGCTGACGGATACGCACATAACTTTCTTTTAAAGCAAGGCTTAGCAAAAGAAGCTTCTCAAGCAAATGTTAGCACCTTAGATGCACAAAAGAAGAAAGAAGAAAAACTGGCTGAAATAGAACTTGAAGCGGCAAAGCAACTAAAGGAGCAACTTGAAAAAATTACTGTAGAACTTTCTGCTAAGTCTGGTGAAGGTGGCCGTTTGTTTGGGTCGATTACAAGTAAACAAATTGCCGAGGAATTATTAAAAAGCCATAAAATTAAAATTGATAAGCGGAAAATTGAATTGGCAGATGCCATTCGTAGCTTAGGTTTTACCAAGGTACCAGTTAAGCTTCATACAGAGGTAACTGCTACTGTAAATGTCCATGTAAAAGAAGTAAGCTAAATTTGGCAGTTCAATTATAGTTTAAACATGTTAGAATAGAAGAGTTGAACCAAATGGTGATCGGTTATAGCTGATCACTTTTTTTCTACGATTGTTAGATTATTTGAAGTCATTGCTCGAAGGAGGTTACTTTTTAGATGAGTGAATTATTAGTAGATCGTCTTCCTCCCCAAAATATTGAAGCGGAGCAGGCCGTATTAGGTGCCATTTTTTTAGAGCCTACAGCTTTGACCTTGGCTTCTGAAATTCTCCTACCAGAAGATTTTTACAGATCCTCACACCAAAAAATCTTTAATGTTATGCTGAACCTTAATGATCAAGGAAAAGCCGTTGATTTGATCACCGTAACGGAAGACCTTGCTGCCACCAAAATGCTTGAAGATACGGGTGGAGTTGGTTATCTTAGTGAGCTAGCGGCGTCCGTTCCAACCGCAGCCAACATTGAATATTATGCAAAAATAGTGGAAGAAAAGTCCTTGTTACGCAGACTAATTCGGACGGCAACTGGAATTGCTCAGGATGGTTACAACCGAGAGGATGAAGTGACAACTCTCTTAGGCGAAGCCGAGAAGAGTATTTTAGAGGTAGCGCAACGGAAGAATGCCGGCGCCTTTCACAATATCAAAGATGTATTAGTTCGAACCTATGATAATATTGAACTATTAAATAATCGTAAAGGTGATGTTACGGGGATTGCGACAGGATTTTCTGAGCTTGACCGAATGACAGCGGGATTCCAACGGAACGATCTAATCATTGTAGGCGCACGTCCCTCTGTTGGTAAGACAGCCTTTGCTTTAAATATTGCTCAAAATGTTGCCACAAAAACTGGTGAAAATGTGGCGATTTTTAGCCTCGAAATGGGTGCTGAACAGCTTGTTATGCGTATGCTTTGTGCTGAAGGAAACATTAATGCCCAAAACCTCCGGACTGGTGCTTTAACTGATGAGGACTGGGGAAAACTAACGATGGCAATGGGTAGCCTGTCTAATGCGGGGATTTTTATCGATGATACCCCAGGCGTACGAATTGGGGAAATTCGTTCAAAATGTCGTCGCTTAAAACAAGAACATGGCTTAGGAATGGTGTTAATTGATTATTTGCAACTTATCCAAGGTGATGGACGATCGGGAGAGAATCGTCAGCAAGAGGTATCGGAAATTTCCCGTACATTAAAGCAACTTGCCCGTGAGTTGGAAGTCCCTGTAATTGCCTTGTCACAGTTATCCCGTGGTGTTGAACAACGTCAGGATAAACGCCCTATGATGTCTGATATTCGAGAATCTGGTAGTATTGAGCAGGATGCTGATATTGTGGCATTCTTGTACCGTGATGATTATTATGATAAGGAAACCGAAAACAAAAATATTATCGAAATTATTATTGCAAAACAACGTAATGGTCCAGTTGGAACGGTCCAGTTGGCATTTGTGAAAGAGTATAATAAATTCGTAAACTTAGAGACTCGCTATGGAGAAGTTTCAGTCCCTCATGGTGCTTAGGCTCATGCTTTATAAAAATATTAATCATGAAATGAAGGAGTTAACCTATCGGTAGGGTTAACCCTTTTTTATTATTTTCATATAAAAAAGAGATTATTAGATTTACGAACATATAATATAAAAGTAATAAAAATGTTCGTGTTTTATTGACTTTTTACCTTAAAAATTGATAAAATTAGAATGGTTTTCAATCGGAAAGTAAATATAAGAGTAACCTAGGAGGTTCTTTAGATGTCATCTGTTGTAGTTGTAGGCGCACAGTGGGGCGATGAAGGAAAAGGTAAAATTACAGATTTTTTATCAGAAAATGCGGAAGTAATTGCCCGTTATCAAGGTGGGAATAATGCCGGACACACAATTCGTTTTAATGAAGTGACATATAAATTGCATTTAATTCCATCAGGGATTTTTTATAAGGAAAAAACAAGTGTTATCGGAAATGGAATGGTTGTTGATCCTAAGGCACTTATTACAGAGCTTGCTTATCTTCATGAACGAGGAGTTTCAACCGAAAATCTACGCATTAGCAATCGTGCCCATGTTATCCTACCTTACCATCTTAAATTAGATGAGGTGGAGGAAAACCGTAAAGGCGATAATAAAATTGGTACAACTAAAAAGGGTATTGGCCCAGCATACATGGACAAAGCAGCACGCTGTGGAATTAGAATGGCTGATCTACTAGAACGGGATGTATTTGAAGAAAAATTATCACGTAACCTCGAAGAAAAAAATCGCCTATTTGAGCGTTTTTATGAAACAGAAGGCTTTAAAATCGAGGATATTTTAGAAGAGTACTATGAATATGGACAACAAATTAAAAAGTATGTTTGCGATACTTCTGTTGTTTTAAATGATGCATTAGATGAAGGTCGTCGTGTTTTATTTGAGGGTGCCCAAGGGGTTATGCTTGATATTGACCAAGGTACATACCCATTTGTTACATCTTCAAATCCGGTTGCTGGTGGTGTTACAATTGGATCAGGTGTTGGACCAACAAAAATCAGCCATGTTGTAGGTGTTTGTAAAGCTTACACTACACGTGTAGGAGACGGCCCATTCCCTACTGAGTTAAACAATGAAATTGGTCATCAAATTCGAGAGGTTGGCCGTGAGTATGGTACAACCACTGGTAGACCACGCCGAGTTGGTTGGTTTGACAGTGTTGTTGTTCGCCACGCACGTCGTGTAAGTGGAATCACTGACTTATCCTTAAATTCAATCGACGTATTAACTGGTCTTGAAACAGTAAAAATTTGCGTTGCCTACGATTATAAAGGTGAAGTACTTATGGAGTATCCAGCAAGCTTAAAGGTTTTATCTGAATGTACGCCTGTTTATGAAGAGCTTCCTGGCTGGACAGAAGATATTACAGGCTGTAAAACGCTTGATGAACTACCAGCTAATGCACGTCACTATTTAGAACGTGTTGCACAGCTTACTGGTATTCCTTTATCAATCTTTTCAGTAGGACCAGATCGTGCCCAAACAAACGTAATCTTCAGCCCATGGCGCTAATCTAATATATAATTCAGAAATGACGTGCTGAGTGGGTCTAGTCCGGCACGTCATTTCTATTTTTATATGTAATCACTAAATAAAAAAAAAAACCATTGCATATAATTAAAAGACTATGCTATGATAAAAAGCGTCGTCATTGAGGCTTAATTAAGAGTTATTAATACGAGCCATTAGCTCAGTTGGTAGA
>CAURFY010000061.1:0-10739 GCA_963524115.1 uncultured Bacillus sp. | reverse complement strand
GTGGCGGCATGGTCCATGGGGTAAACTTTACTCCTGATGGTAAAACCGCTTGGGCGGCCGTTGTGGGAGCGAAGAAGATTGTCGAGATTGATGTAAAAACATTAAAGGTGACTGGAGAAATCAAGTTCGAAGCCGGCCCAATTCATATTTCCTTTAGCCCTGATGGAAAATATGGTTATACGACAACAGGTGGAAATAAAATTTATAAGCTCAACGTAAAAACTCATAAAGTTGTTTGGGAAGCAACAGGGAATACGATTCCTGCACATACTGGGGTTACGCCAGATGGAAAAGAGCTTTGGACATTGAACCATGGAATGGATGAAAGTAGATATCCATATACCATTGGTGGAACACCACCAAGCGGAGTTCAAGTGTGGGATACAGAAACAGGTAAGTTGATTACCGAAATTCCTGCTGAAGGCATTCCTCATGAAATCCAGTTTGTTCCTTATGATATATTTATGCCAGAGGGTACAAAAACATCTGCAAGCGACGATCAGAAGCAGACTGCTGTGTCAGCAGGGGAAAAGCTTTATAAGAAAAGTTGTTTGCAGTGTCATGGTGAAGATTTAAGCGGTGACGTTGGTCCAGACATTTCCGCAGTTGGTGGTAAGCTTACCGAAGCGAAGATTTTGAAGGTAGTAAAAGGTGGCAGAGGTATGATGCCAAGCGATCTGTTATCTGATAAAGATGCTAAAGTCATTTCAAAATGGTTAGCAGATAAGAAATAATTTGCGAAAGGGAGACAACTAATGCTAATGGGTTCCCTTTCCTATCGAAAACACTAACTAAAAATGACGACCAAAATGTATGCTCTAAATTTGGTCGTCATTTTTTATTGCCAACTACATTTGATTAAACAGTATCTTCATGTATGCGGACATCAGGGACGCTATTAGTGAGTAAAAGGGTGTGTTGATCGGTTTAGTGGACACCAGAGCCTTTATTCGATCGTATATGGGCAAATTTTAGTGGTTTTTATGAAAATAAGGGATCCTGTGTCCGATAAATCTTAAAAATGCGGTATTTTATCAATATAAGGTCCTCTATGTCCGTTTGGGTTTAAATAAATGCTCACTCGCCCTTTTTTATGTTTTTGCAAATAAAAACTTTGTCGAGCAATTTTTTTTTGTAATTTACCAAAAATCTATTAAAATAGAATACGGACATATTCATGTAAATTATGTAATAAACGATAAGGAGAAGTGGAAATGGAAAAAATATTTATTTTTGGTCATAAAAACCCAGATACTGATACAATCTGTTCTGCCTTAGCATACGCAGACTTAAAATCAAAATTAGGTGTAGAAGTTGAGGCAATTCGCTTAGGCTCAGTTAATGGTGAAACCCAGTATGCACTTGATCAATTTCAAGTAGCAGCACCTCGTTTAGTGGAACAAGTATCTGAAGAGGTTAACAACGTAATTTTAGTGGATCACAATGAGCGTCAACAAAGTGCCAATGATATTGACAAAGTTCGTGTCCTTGAAGTAATTGACCACCACCGCATTGCAAATTTCGAGACAAGCGATCCGTTGTACTACCGTTGCGAGCCAGTTGGCTGTACAGCAACGATCTTAAACAAAATGTACAAAGAAAATGGAATTGCGATTGAAAAAGAAATTGCTGGATTAATGTTATCAGCAATCATTTCAGATTCTTTATTATTTAAATCACCAACATGCACAGACCAAGATGTGGCAGCAGCTAAGGAACTTGCTGAAATCGCCGGAGTGGACGCAGAAAGCTACGGCCTAGCGATGTTAAAAGCTGGCGCGGATTTAAGTGATAAAACCATCTCACAATTAATTTCTTTAGATGCTAAAGAATTCCAAATGGGTAACTATAAAGTTGAGGTCGCTCAAGTAAATGCTGTTGACACAAATGATGTTCTTGCGCGTCAAGCTGAATTAGAGGATGCACTTACAAAGGTTATTTCCGAGAAAAATTTAGATTTGTTCCTATTTGTTGTCACTGATATCTTAACCAATGATTCAGTTGGGGTTGCACTAGGAAACGAAACTGGAGTAGTAGAGGAAGCATTTAATGTAACATTGTCAACCAACTCAGCTCCACTAGAAGGTGTTGTATCACGTAAAAAACAAATTGTTCCACCACTTACTGATACATTTGTGAAAAAGAACTAATCATCAATAAGCCTATTCTCATGATATTTCATGAGGACAGGCTTATTTTTTTTGCCATTAAAACTAATACTAAAAACGGTGGAAGCACCAATTTGAAAACAAAAGAAGGGATCGAGGAATCATGGCAAAAATTTTATACATCACAGCACATCCACATAATGAAACACAATCGTATAGTATGGCAGTTGCCAAAGAATTTATTGATACTTATAAACAAATAAATCCGAACGATGAGATCGTTCATTTAGATTTATATAAAGAAAATATCCCTCACATTGATGCAGATGTTTTTAGCGGTTGGGGGAAGCTCCGCTCTGGAAGCGGATTTGAAGAACTTTCAGCAGAAGAAAAAGCAAAAGTGGGGCGGTTGGGTGAGTTAAGTGATCAATTTATCGCCTTTGATAAATATGTTTTTGTCACACCACTTTGGAACTTTTCCTTCCCACCAGTTATGAAGGCGTACTTAGATTCAATTGCAGTGGCAGGCAAAACATTTAATTACACCGAGCAAGGCCCAGTGGGACTTTTAACAAATAAGAAAGCGATTCACATTCAAGCACGTGGTGGTTATTATTCTGAAGGTCCAGCCGCAGCAATGGAAATGGGTCATCGCTATATAAGCGTTATGATGAATTTCTTCGGTGTTCCTTCGCTAGAAGGATTGTTCGTCGAAGGACATAATGCAAATCCAGAAAAGGCAGCAGAAATAAAGCAAAATGCCCTTGCCCGTGCAAAGGACATGGCCCATACTTTTTAATCAAAGTAAAAAAGCGGTTCTTCTTATGAAGAGTCGTTTTTTTTTGTGGAGAAAAAACGATTCCTTCTATAAAAATAATATCGAACAAATTGTGAATACTATTGTATTTTACATTTAATTGATATATCTTAATATCAAGATATTTTACTTAAGATATTTTGTTTTCAAAATGCTGGCCAGCAGGTTAATAAGATTTCAAACAATCAGGAGATGACATAAAATGAAATGGTGGAAAACTCCACAAGCATCAGTAGTATGGACGATTTTAAGAATTTGGCTTGGATTACAATGGTTCGAAGCAGGCATTGAGAAAATTAAAGCGGGCGGCTTTGCAGCAGACGGGTTCTTACAGGGAGCAATCGCAAACTCTACTGGAGATCATCCAGCTGTACAAGGTTGGTACGCAGCTTTTATTCAGCATTTTGTATTGCCTAATGTTCATATCTTTAATGCATTAATACCTTGGGGTGAAACTTTAGTTGGTCTTGGACTTATTTTAGGATTAGTAACGATTCCAGCAATCCTTGCTGGTGCTTTAATGAATTTGAATTACATGCTAGCAGGAACAACAAGTACAAATCCTACTTTATACACAGTAGCGATGATTTTACTTTTTACTGGCTCAGGTTCATATTATTGGGGTCTAGACCGCTTAACTGTTCCTTTTGTTAAACGGAAATTTGGAAAAGGCAAAGTAAGTCAGTTAGGCGTGGAAAAATAAATCCCTTTTTAAAACAAAGAGCAACCAAAAGGTTGCTCTTTTGTAGTTGTATTAACTGTTTCATGAAATGAACTTGACCAACCTTGCATTATCTGTTTATTTTAATATAAATAAATTGTGTATTAGGAGAGAGAATTGCGGTGGAGCAAAAACTATATTATCAAGATGCTTATTTACAGACATTTTCTGCGAAAGTTCTTAAACAGGATCAGGATGAATCAGGGAACTGGTTTGTTGTGTTAGATAAAACGGCATTTTACCCAACTGGTGGGGGACAGCCTCATGACATTGGAACCCTTAACGATATTAAAGTCCTAAATGTTGAGGAGATCGAGGGAGAAATCCGCCATTACCTTGAACGTCCGCTAGCTGAGATATCGGATGAAGTTTTGGGTTTCATTGATTGGAAAAGACGGTTTGATCATATGCAACAGCACGCAGGACAGCATATTTTATCGGCAGCATTTGAAGAGTTGTTTAATTACGAAACGATTAGCTTTCATCTTGGAAAAGAAATGCTAACCATCGACCTGAACACAGCTGAATTGAAGGAGGAGCAGGCAGAACTAGTCGAACAGTATGCTAATCAAATTATCTTAGAAAACCAGCCGATTGAAACAAAGTGGGTAACAGGGGCAGAATTATCTCAGTACAAGCTTCGCAAACAGATTTCGATCACAGAGGACATTCGTCTCGTCATTATTCCTGATTTTGATTACAATGGGTGCGGTGGTACTCATCCTAATTCGACTGGTCAGGTGGGGTCATTAAAAATATTGGATTGGGAGCGTCAAAAAAAGAAAATTCGAGTTCAATTTGTGTGTGGGAACCGAGTGTTAACTCAGCTTGGGCAAAAGCAAAAGATTCTGAAGCGATTAAGTCCATTGGTAAATGCGCCTGAAATGCAAATGGTAGCTGCTGTAACAAAAATGCTAGAGACAGCTAAAGAGGTTGATAAAGGGCTAGAAGAAGCACGCGAATCCTTGCTGCAATATGAAGCAAAGGAACTGTTACAAAACGTTAGTATGGTTGATGGGAATAGGATCATCAGCAAAGTGTTCCAAAATAGATCAATCCAGGAACTACAAAAGTTTGGTCGCTTTGTCGCTTCTGAAACGGCAGATGGCATTGTTATCTTGGTGTCTGAAAATGAGGCACGACTACAATTAGTTTGTGCTCGAGGTTTACAAGCTAGCACCAATATGAAGACCATCGTTTCCGAGCTTCTTCCGGTTATTAATGGAAAAGGCGGCGGTAATGATTCTTTTGCCCAGGGTGGTGGAGATTCCACAATATCCGGGGAACAACTGCTAGAAAAAGCCATCGCTTTACTGGTGAAGGGCAAATAGAAAAAATAAAAACAGGGTCCAATCACAATCGATTGAACCCTGTTTTTATACCGCTTCCGCTTTTCTATTTGTCTAGCTCCAGCGGCTAGGGGCTCGGGGTCATAAGCCAATCCGTCAAGAAGGTTAAAGAGCAACCTTCCCGCCGGCTCGTCTTGTGCCTGTCGCCCCTGGGCAAGCCGCTTCCGCTTTTCTATTAATCCCCACCAAACATGTCAAACAATCCTCTGGCGATGCTGCCTTCGTCTTTTGAGCCTCCGCGATGTGGTGCAGCGGCAAACACACGGCTGGCCAATCGGCTAAATGGAAGCGATTGGATCCAAACTGTTCCTGGGCCTCTTAAAGTAGCGAAAAATAATCCTTCACCCCCACATAAAGCTGTTTTACCACCATTTACCAACTCAATGTCATAATTTACCCCACTAGTCATAGCAACTAAACAGCCTGTATCCACACGGATCATGTCACCTGCTTGAAGTTCTTTTTTATGTATAGTTCCGCCTGCGTGAACAAAAGCCATTCCGTCACCTTCAAGCTTTTGCATGATAAAACCTTCACCGCCAAAAAAGCCTGCGCCAATCTTGCGTTGAAATTCAATTCCAACTGAAACGCCTTTTGCTGCTGCCAAAAACGCATCCTTTTGACAAATAATTTTACCGTTTAACTTACTTAAATCCATTGGAATAACACTACCAGGATATGGTGCGGCAAATGAAACATGTTTTTTTGTATTTGCATGGTTGGTAAAAGCTGTCATAAATAAACTTTCACCTGTAATCACTCGTTTACCAGCGCTGAGTAATTTCCCCATTATTCCGCCGGTTTCAGAACCTTGTGATCCATCGCCAAAAATTGTTTCCATTTGGATGTCGCCATCCATCATCATAAAGCTTCCTGCTTCGGCGATTACCGTTTCTTGAGGGTCTAATTCAACTTCGACAAACTGCATATCATCGCCATAAATTTTGTAATCAATTTCATGATTGGCCATTTTTACCCCTCCACCAATTAGGATGCTTTTAACACCCTAAGAATATGTTTATCTTTCAGCTTTTATTATATAAGATTTCTTTTTAAAATCATAAAGATAACCAAGAATAATGGAACATTATCATAAAAAGAAAGAAGGCTGATTTCCCCTTACAGGAAAAGTCAGCCTAACCACTAAAATTGTTTTCTAAATCCTTCTTCTAGTAAATATTGCTTTGCTTCATTATATGAAGGGAAAGTACCGTCAAGGTTTAAACCAGCATAAACATTCCACATGTCATCCTCTTGAATTAAGATTAGTTTGTGTTTTTCAGCGTCCACCCAGCGTTCTTCCACTTCATCTCCAATAATGGCACTTTCCGAAACAGGTCTTTGTGAAAGAGAAAGAATGGACTCCTGAATAATGGATCGCAAGTCTTGTTTTGAAAAATCACGAATGTTGACCATGCCCTTGTCATCCGTCTCGTAGTCACTAATATTTTCTGCATATACAAAGCCATTTCCATTTGGATGAAGATGATACACTACGTTTTTCTTATCGGTAACACTTTCTTCGTATTGAAAATTCACACGACCTAGCGATACATTTTTTCGTTTAAGTTCAGGAAATGATTCAATAATAGCCAATTTTTCTTCAAAAGTTAACATATTGCCTCCAAAAAAATTAATTTATTGCGCCTCTCATTATATCATTGCAAAACAGTGGGCACCAAGTGAAGGGAGAATTACTTCATTTCATACGGTTCTATATGAACATGGACAAAGGTATTCTTATGCTCCACTAACATTTTCCGCTCGATATCTTCTGTAATCTTGTGGCTCTCCACTACATTTAGATTTGGATTAACAAGGATGGTTGTATCCACATACACTTTGTTTCCATGTTCGCGCGCTTTAATATCCCTCACGTCCATGACACCGTCTGTGTTTGCGACCGTTTTTCGAATTAAACCAAGCCTTTTTTCGTCAAATCCATCTGTCAGCAAGACAGAAGCTTCCCGGAAAATCGAAAATGCCGTTTTAATAATGATGATCCCAACAATAATAGCAGTAAAGCTATCTAGCCATGGTAATCCAACCTTTGCTCCCAAGATTCCAACAAAAGCCCCAACACTCACGAGTGCATCCGATTTACTGTCTTGTGCTGCAGCCATTAGTGAGGAGCTGTTTAGTTCCTTCGCCAACTTTTGATTATGTAAAAATACTAACAATAAGACGACAGCACCAAATAGTGCAGTCCATGACGTAAGCATGTCTGGGTGAGAGTACTCAGACATAAAAAAAGACCGACCAGCATTCAAAATAATTTGAAGCCCAACAACAGTCATAATGATCGCTGCAATTAAAGAAGAAACGGACTCTGCCCGGTAATGACCGTAAAGGTGGTTTTCGTCTGCAGGTTTTCTTGATATTCTTAACCCAATGAGCACAGCCACTGATACTACAACATCGGTTGTATTGTTTAATCCATCTGCTCTTAAGGCTTCGGAGTTTCCTATGTATCCAACAACTAGTTTTAGCACGGAAAGTAATAAATAAACAATGATCCCAATCCATGCTCCTGTTTCAGCTTTTTTAATTTCTAATGATCTTTCCATCTTCTGACACCCCAATTTGTTTCTTTATCAAATTTAAGATTAACAAACGATTACCATGTGGGTCTAGAGAAAAAATATAGGTTTCACGCATGTTTATTGATCTTGTGATAAAAAATTGCCATTGACCAAAATTTTTGGCTCAAAAAATGATATTCTTTCTTCTAATTATATTACAACATTGAACAATAAATTGCCGAGCCAATTGGAGTTTATATGAACA
This sequence comes from uncultured Bacillus sp., assembly GCA_963524115.1. Classification (GTDB taxonomy): domain Bacteria; phylum Bacillota; class Bacilli; order Bacillales; family Cytobacillaceae; genus Bacillus_BU. The sequence goes on along the minus strand of CAURFY010000061.1, from coordinate 2,957 downwards.
TAGACGCCTACATATGAAGTTTTATTATACGCAAAATCTGTGGGACTAAACCCTTACGATGTTTATATTAAATCAAAAATTGTCATAAAATTATGATGGATAGGATGTTAATTATTTCAATATAATTTTTATGGTATTATATTAGGAATGAGATTAATTAGAAAAAGAACTTACGGATTCGGGTTGGGTTCTCGTTCTTTTTCAACTACACCATATAAAAATGACAACTAGTCTTAAGAAAGTAGGGATTTTAATTGGTACGGTTTGGAGTAATTGGAACCAACTGGATAACTGAGGCGTTTATTAAAGCAGCAAGTATACATCAGGATTTTGAGTTAACGGCGGTATATTCTCGGACAAAAGATAAAGCCGAGGAGTTTGCTGGAAAATTCCAAGTTAAATCTATCTATACTGATCTAAATGTATTGGCAAGTAGTAATGAAATAGATGCTGTGTACATTGCCAGCCCTAATTCACTTCATGCAAGACAAGCAATTATCTTCTTAAAACAGGGGAAACATGTGATTTGTGAAAAGCCCATCGCATCCAACAAAGCGGAATTACAAGCGATGATTTCAGCTGCAAAAGAGAACCATGTTTTATTGATGGAGGCATTAAAATCTCCTTTTTTACCTAACTTTCAAGTTGTCCGTGATCATTTGGACAAGATTGGGAAGGTACGCAGCTTTTTTGCAAGCTATTGCCAATATTCATCCCGATATGACGCTTATAAAGAAGGGAATATTCTCAATGCCTTTAAACCAGAGTTCTCGAATGGTGCGATCATGGATATTGGAATTTACTGCATTTATCCATTAGTGGTATTGTTTGGTAAACCGGAAAGTGTCCAGGCTACCGGCTACATGTTAGAGTCAGGGGTTGATGGTAAGGGAAGCATCCTCTTGAAATACAAGGAAATGGATGCGGTGGTGATGTTTTCAAAAATCACTAATTCATCACTTCCTGCAGAAATTCAGGGTGAAAAAGGTAATATCATCATTGATAAAATCAATATACCTGAAAAGGTTGAAATTCAATACCGAAATGGGGATACGGAGGAACTTACCCAGCCTCAATTAGCGGATACAATGTTTTATGAAGCGAGAGAGTTTATTGAGTTGATAAAAAAAGGTCGTGTTGAGTCAATGATAAACTCATATGAAAATTCATTAACGGTAATGGAAATCATCGATGAAACTCGAAAACAAATTGGAGTTGTGTTTCCAGCAGATCAAAATCCAACAGAATTCAAATAAAAAAAGGCTGTCGAGAAACTCTCGACAGCCTTTCCACTTTCTATGATTATTGCACAGTTTCTTTTGCCATTTTGCGTGCAGCTTCTGCAGCCTTTTCTTTCGCATTTGCCATAATTTCTGGAATTTGTTTCGGGAAGTGGTCCAAACCTTCAGCATAAACAGTCTCCATAACATTCATACCTAAAAATTCAAGTGCTGATTTTAAGAAGCGGTCTCCAAACTCAAGAGGTTCCATTCTGCCGGTAGAATAAATACCACCACGAGTTTGAATATGAAGCGCCTTTTTATCTGTTAATAAACCTTGTGCTCCATCAGCAGCATAGGTAAATGTTTTACCGGCTACAAATAGGTTATCTAAAAATGCTTTTAGAATGGCTGGTGAACCTAGATTCCAAATTGGTGTGACAAACACAAAATAGTCAAACGTAATGAATTCATCAGCCAATGCATGCATTCTTGTAATTTGAGAACGCTCTCGTTCTGTTAGATCTTCTAATTTATAGCCCATAAAAGATAGTTTTGCGCGAGCATATAATAGATCTTCATCCATTTGAGGCATATCTAAAGTGAATAAATCCCAGTTAACAATTTCAACATCTGGCTGTTCTTGTCGGAATGTTTCAAGGAAAACTTCTCCGATTTGACGGCCTTTTGAGCGTTCAATATCTTTTTTAGGATTTACTGTAATATAAAGTAATTTTGCCACAAGCAACCCATCCTTTTAATAAATATAAGTTCATAATATTATCATATACAAAACGTACTTGTTCAACCTTGAACAAGTAGTGAAGTTCATGAATTTTATGTGAATACCATCCTATGATCACCAATTATAACCAGTCATTGTTACCTATCGATAGGGGAAATCAAACAAAAAAATGAACGCCAGCATGAATTACCGGCGTTCATTGTATTAATCAGTGTAGGTCTTATCCTGCTGGCTTTTGTTTCGTTTGTTACCTTTGCTGTTGTCACCACTAATCATTTCGTTGGAAAGCTCAACATCTCTTGTTGGTGAATTCTGATTTTTGCTGCCTTTGTTAAATTTCTTTGTCACATTTCCAGCTCCTTTTAAAATTAATCAAGGATAGTATGCCAACCAAGTATTGTTTCTATGTAAAATAATACCGAGGCTAGCTCAGCCTCGGTTTGCTTCAAGTTCATATATAGGCAGAGTCCACTCATTTAAAAATGCTGCTGTTTTTTCGTTAGGGAGGGAGGTAACCTCCTCGGATGCACCAGTTTGTTCAATTTGTCCATTAATCATGACTATTAATTTGTCCGTAAGAAATTTAATTTCCAACATGTCGTGGCTGATAAAAACTGTTGTAGTTTTAGTCGTTTTTAAGATGGATTTTAAATCCTTCATCAGCTTCACTTTGGTGGGGTAATCCAAAGCCGAAAAGGGTTCATCCAAAAATAATACCTCAGGCTCTAGTACCATTGCCCTCGCAAGATTCACTCTTTGTGCCTCTCCACCAGAAAGACAAGAGGCATGTTTATTTGCCAAATGAGAAATATGGAATTTTTCCAGCCAGTAATGGACTTTTTCCGCTATAATTTTTTTATTTTGTTTTCGTAATTTTAATCCGATCGCTACATTTTGAAAAACCGTTGTATTTAGTAATAGAGACTGTTGAAGTGCGATAGCAAATTTCCTGCGTTGCTCAAGCGAAAACGACTTTGCTGTGACTATAGCCC